>NZ_JBHXTG010000024.1:63317-98430 GCF_042677465.1 Kitasatospora sp. NPDC127111 | reverse complement strand
GTTCAGCCACGTGATCATTCTGACCGCCCGGTGCCGCCCTTCGCAGCAACCGGACGACACATCGACGGGGCGAACGTTGCCTGATGCGGCACTAGGAAGAGCGGGCGGCGCAGCCAACCGCTGCGCGAAGACCGGGGTCTTGACGCTGGCTGCGCCGTCCTGGAGCCGCCGGTGGGCGGCGGGGAGTCTCCGCGCTGGCCTCCATCAGAATCTGCTCGATCGTGTAGGTGGGGCACCGGTCGGTGTGCCAGGTCTCGGTGACGGTCCGGTCGCGGCCGATCGAGGTGATGCGGATATCGCCGCTGTCCGGCTCAGCCTGGCGGATCCGCTCCAGCAACATGCCGCCGCGCCGGTTGACCATCAGGTCACGGAAGCATCTGGTCAGGTCGCAGGCGCGGGAGATATCCGGACAGGATCTCACCTAATTCACTCCAACGCACCATAATATTCGTGCACGATTACATGTCTACGGATACGGTCGTATCCAAAGAGGGTCACTATATGTAAGCAGGGTAGGAGCCGAGACGATGACGCAACCCGGGTCGAAATCCGAGGATGACGACGAGACATTCGAGGTCCACGCGGAGCCGGAGAGCGCCGAGCAAAGGCCTGAGTACGAAGGCGTGAACGTCTGCCGAGTAGCGGCACTGTCGACGATGTTCGGCGGCGATAGCCAGGCGGTGGGCGCATTGTCAGACGAACTCGGGTCAATAGGGTTCTCACAGGCGCTATACAGCGGCGAGAGTGTTTGGCGAGGGAGTACTGAAGGCGATTTCTCGCCAAACATTGGCACGCTACGGTTGGATGGGTCACGCGTCTGGCTGTGGCAGTACCTGAATGAAACGGCGCACCCGGTGGCGGCCACGACGTTCCTGGTTTCGGTACTTGGGAGTGAGCTTGAACGCGAGTCTACGGCCGCTGCTGCCGCCCTGTGGCGAAAAACTGCTGAAGTCGGCTCTCGCCGCATGAATACGTCTGGGCTGTTGCCCGGACTTCCCATTCCAGACGATTTGGCTCGCTGGGCTCTCTCAGGACTTGTCGATTTCGATCAGGACACTACTGAAGCCGCGGTCATCCCATGGGATCCCCAACGGTGGAGGCAGATCTACGATTTGGGGATGAGGCAGTTTCCAGCGTCTGGTACCCAGATCGTCGCCATCGCCTTGCTCGCCCAGTGGCGCCTCAGCCTGGCGCTGAGATCACCTGATCCTACGACCCGTTCTCTTGCAATGGCGGCCTTCTTCCCAACCGAACAAGCCTCATCGGCCGAGCCGTTGCCACCGGTCGCCCCAGGCGCTAACGCGCCAGCGATCACCTCGTTGGTCTCAACGATGATCCACGGAACCTGGGGATGGAAGGGAGATTGGTGGTTCCCCGGCCAGGGCGGATTCCACAAGTTCATTCTGGACAAGCATCGCCCCAACCTCTATCAGCGTGCCGGTACCGCCTTCGGCTGGAGCGGGGCGTACCGGCCCAGTCAGCGCAAGCTCGCCGCAGCTCGGTTCCACGAGTGGGCCACCGAAGTGGCGCCCATGGGGCTTCAGACCATCTTCGGGCACAGTTATGGAAGTGAGATCGCTGCCCGCACGGCCATGGTCGGCACTAAGGTGAGCCAGCTTGTCCTGCTGAGTTCACCGGTGACTCCCCAGGTCGATGCCGTCGCTGCGACGAACCTCCCAGTGGTCGACGTCCGGTTGCCTTTCGACCCCATCCTTGGGCTCGCACGCTCCCGGCAGCGGCTGACGCCGCTTCCCAACATCACCCAGGTCCTACTGAGCAAGTGGCGGCTGGACCACGGTGCCACCCATAAGGAGGCGGTCTGGGAGCACGAGAATGTGGCTCAGCGCGGGGGGATATGAGCACAGTAGACCACCAGGGCCCCACCGCCCGCCCCGCAGCGGCCACACCTCCCCGGTCTGTTCCAGCAGCTCGACCGTCAACCTTGGCAGTAACCTCACGTGGGAACAGGGCCTAGAAAATCCTTATTCTCGCAGGTCAGAGGCACTTGCCGGTTTGCCAATCATCTGCCGGACAACCCGCGTCGTGAAAGCGTGAGGTTAGACCGACGCCTCCTTCGGCGCGTAGCGCAGCAGCACCACGTCGCCCACCGTCTTGGCCCCCAGGAGCTTCATCCGGTGGGTGCTGCCGCCGGGGAACTCGGCCGGGTAGACGAAGCGCGGAGCGCCGGCCTCACCGACCAGCAGCGGGGCCACGGCCAAGTGGATCTCATCCGCCAAGCCAAGGCTGAGGAACTGGGTGTGAATCTGGCCGCCGCCTTCGACCATGAGCCGCTGGATGCCCCGAGCGGCCAGGTCTTCGAGCATGACCCCGAAGTCCACCGTGTCGCCGGTGCTCACCACGTCAGCCAGGCCATCCAGCCTGTCGCGCAGCTTCAGCGCGCCAGCGTCGGTCGTGTAGACGACCTTCTTGTCCCCGAAGTGCCAGAACTTGAGGTCACGGTCCAGGTCGCCGCTGGCCGTAATCGTGACCTTCAGCGGGTACTCGGGCTTGCCGGCCGCTACCCGGGCGGCCCGGCGGTCGTCGCTGTTGACCAGCAGGCGCGGGTTGTCAGTGCGCAGGGTGTTGCCGCCGATGAGGATGGCGTCCGACTCGGCCCGCACCTGGTCCACCCGGTCGAAGTCGTCGGCGTTCGACAACAGCAGTCGCTGCGACGAGGTGTCGTCGATGTACCCGTCAATCGAGGTGGCAACGCTCAGCAGGACGAAGGGTCGCTCGGCCATCATGGCTCCGTTCTTCGCGGGATGTTGGTGTCGAAAGTCCTGGGGAGATCACACTTCATGGAGCATGACGCTGTCGAGAGCCTGGCGGAACTGCACCACCTCGGCCACGGTCGCCCAGCGCTGCAACTGACCGTCGAGGGAGGCCAGTTCACCAAAGATCCGACCCGAACCGGTCACCACCGCCACTGACAGGGCTTCAGTTGCCGTCATCGCGGCCTGCGAGGGACCAACGGCGCGCAGCTGAGCTCCAGCCGACCGTGCCAGGTACACCCCACGGTCTCGCCGGAACGAGGCCGGCAAGGCTCGGATGGCCTGGTCGAACCCGCTCACCGCCGCCTCGTAGTGACCGAGAACGGCCAGGGAACGTGCCCGCTGCGCTTCAACGTAGGCGGCCTCCAACCACCGGCCCCGGCTGACCGGCACGTCCTTGGGGCCAATCACCAGCTCCAGCGCCTCGTCGTACGCTCGCTGGCAGGCCAGCTCGTCACCCAGCAACGCGTGCCCGTGCGCGGCGTAGACCGTCGCCATGGCGAGTAGCCGACCGCCCGGCGGGGCGATCCGCTGGGCCGACTCCGCCAGGTCGATGGCGTCGAGCGATTCCTTCATGTCACCGGCCAGCTGCGCCTTGCGGGCGGTGATGTAGACGGTCAGCTCATGGTCACCGGCAGCGTTGGACCAATCGAGTGCCCGGTCTGCCCAGTACTGCGCCGCCCGGTGGTCGCCACTGTCCTGGTACAGCCAGCTGGAGAACTCGGCGTACTCGGCCTGGACCTGCATCAGGCCCTGCCGGTCACGGCCGGCGGCCTCGCGGCGCAGCTGCTGGATCAGGCGCAGGTGGTCCTGGGCGCTGGCGATGACCTCGCGCGGCCCCAGCACGTTGTCGCACTCGACCAGGCTCTTGCGCAGCTGGCGCAGGTTCTCAACCGGGTGCAGGTCGGGCGACAGCAGCGGCTTCGCCGCAGGGGCGCTGGCTGCTCCCGCGACCAGGGTTGCACCAGCGGCTGCGGTGGCCGAGCGGAGTAGGGCACGGCGCGGCATGGTCACGAAGATGATCCTTCCGTCAGACGTGCGGCAGCCAACTCTGACGTCGTCGCCCATCAAGGTCATGGAGGAGCCAACCGCACCAGCCCCCGGCACCGCAGCACCTGAGCCCAGCTGATCGGTTAGCCTTCCCGAGGCCAGGCGGCTGAGTCAGGGCAGGTGGATCTTCGGCTCGTGGAGCTGGCACCGACTTGGTGGCAGCTGCCGGCTGATCCGGCGCGGCGAACAGCCTCCTCAGCTCGGTGGCGCTGATCTTCAGCAGCCGGGCCAGCTTGACCCACATCCACGGTTGCGCTCACCCTGGCCTCGCTCCCACCGCACCACCGTCGAGCGGTGGACTCCCAACGCGTCGGCCAGCGTCTCCTGGGTGTAGCCAGCATCCTTGCGCCGCTCGGCGAGCCGTGCCCGCTTGACCGCCATCGGCTCCCGCCCTCTGCTGCGCCAAATCGTCTGTCCTGACAACGCGCCAGGTCACGCCCAGGTATGCGTCTTGGATGCGACATCAATGCACCAATTCTGCTCTGGTTCCCGCTGGTTGGAGGCGGTTTGGTTGAGACCTGCCGGACGAAGTTGGCCCGGCAGCGACTCTGACCGCAGTTGGGTTCGGTCGGCCACCGCCCCTCGCGGGCGCGTAGCCGCTGAGTCACGCCTGGTGAAAGGTCTGCCTCCATGTCCGCGATCAACCACCCCGAGCCCGCGAGTGGGGACTGCCTGGCCATCGCCTCTGGCGACGACGGTGTGGTGCTCCCGGCTCCGGACCTGTTCCACGTCGTGGCCGACGAGCGTGCCGTCTACGCCGCCCGGGAGCGGATCGTGGCGGTTGCCACCAGGTGGGGCGTGCCGCTGAGTCGGGCGGCCCTGGGGGACGTGAAGCTCTGCGCCTCCGAGATCATCACCAACGCCCTGACCCACGCGGGCGGCGAGTGCTGGGTCACGGCTGAGGATCAGCACACTACATTGCGGGACAATAAGCATTACGTTCTTCTTTGGCGCCATGGACAGCATAATGATGGAACGCTCACACCCAACCAAGACCGATGACGGCACTCCGGGTGAATACCCCGTGGACATTGTGGCCAAGAATTTGCGCGTTCAGTTTCCACGCCTGCCCTGGATCCGCCCCACGAAGATCTGGCGCGCCACTACTCCTGAGGCCGCCGAGACGCTTTGCCGCATACGCCCAATCCTCTGGGGCGAAGGCGTCAATAGTCCACCAGAAGAATGCTTCAATGATCTAACGGCGCCGCCCCCACAAAAGCGGAACTGGCAGCTTGCTCAGGATCTACGGCAGACTGCCATGAGGCAACAAGCCCTCCTTGTGGTGGGTCATCAGCCGCAATTGAGCATGCTGAGTGACGAACTCATCAACTTCGGAAGGCGCCTCAGGCCGTGGCGTCGGCCTCCGGCTCCCATCGACCGAGCCGGCCTGGTTTGCATAGAACTCAGTGAAAATTTCAAGGGAAAACTGCTCTGGGCCATCAGCTATGACGATGAACAAGCGGCAGAGCAGGTGCGGGACAAGATCAAGCGGAAGATGGAAACAGCCAAGCTTCTCAGTGGCGCCCTGACCTTTGGCCTCACCGCCATCTTCGGCGTCCTACTCAAAAAGGATCAATTCGACAGTCTGGCGCACAAATGGTCTGTTCAAGCGGCTGGCGTGCTTCTTCTTCTCGCTGCCGGTCTGTACTTCGCCACGCTCTATGCCTATGACTCGCTCCTCATGCCCCAACGCTTCTGGGCCGGCCGCCGCAGCCATCAGCGCGTCGGTTGGCTGGTAGAGCGACCACCGAGTTCCGCCGCGTGGGTCCTCTATCAAAACATGCTGCGGGTATGGCGGAATCTATTCACGACCGCCACCTGTCTCACAGCCGCAGGAATCGCGCTTCTCGGCTATGGTGCCTTGCGCCTTAATCTCACGGCAACGATCTTGATTGGGGTAGGGCTCGTCCTCGGCGGTGGTGCGTGGATCTGGCGGTCCCGCCCCGCACTCGGCACGTCAGACTGACAGGCAAGGAGGGTGGGCCACCAGCACCAGCCGTCAGTACAGTCCAGGAAGTCCCGGTGCCGCAGTATTCTCTGCTGGGGGTGGACGCCGGTGCGCATTCGATCGATATAGAACAGTCCGTCCCACATTCGTTCGACTCAGTACCAGCTGTCTCTGGCCGATGTCCCCAAGGCCGTCGACTGCCCGGGGGCATGCAGTCGACCTGCTGCACCGGTGGCAGGCGCCAGCCGACCGCGCCACCCGGGCTTCCTGGGCCTGCAGAACGACAAGCGCGCCGCCGACAGGATCCACAAACAGCCGGTGCCCGGATCACCATGAGCACCGGCGCACCATGAGCCCGGCCTGAAGGTCGCCGCCGGACGGTCGGGCCCGGTCGGGTTACACATCCGGATGCGTACCCGACCAGCGCGGGTGGATGGTGGAGATGCGGCGGACGGATGTCGCTCTCCGCCTCGGAACGTCGGGGGTCCGCGTCCACGCCCCGCCGTCGACCGGAGGGAAGCCGATGAACCGCGCCACGATCGTCAACCCGCGTCCGGCGTACCGGCCGGTTCTGCTCGTCGACCCGCCGCCGACCGGATACCTCCACATCGCCGCCGCGGTCCAGCCACCGCGGGAGCCGGGACTGCCGGTCCCCCGCAGCAGCCCCCGCAAGAGGGCCCTGCTCAACCTGCTCAAGTCGCTTGCCGACGAGCTCGTGAACCTGCCGGCCGTCTCGCGGGCCACCCTCTACCGGGCGGTCGTGATCCCGCCGACGCCCTCCGGCCCCGCTCCGCACCGGCATGCCGTCCACCCTGCCCGGTACGACGTCGTCGTGCTGATCGAGACCACCTCGCCGGAGCGGATCGCCGAGGTCGAGGCCACCGAGCCGTGCCAGCGGCTCCTGCGGATGGTCCGCGCGTCCGCGTCCGACACGCACGTCATGGCCGCCCGCTGCGTCCGACAGATCGCCGACGTGGACAAGTCCCGCTCCGGCCTGTTCCTGTTCAACCACTTCGTCGCCGACGACCCCGACGTCGCACTGGACGTCTGGGAGCACCTCGCCGCCTGGTACGCGGCCGAGACCGGCCTCGACAACTCCACCCTGCTCGCCCCGCTCGGAGACACCGACACGGACACCGACACCGACGCCTCCGACGCCGACTACGTGTTCGTCAACCACGCCCGATGGGACGACAGCCTGCCCCGGCTGTTCCTGCGCCAGTTCGGCAAGAAGACCTTCCGTACGTTCGTGCTCGCCAACCTCCGCGCCAACGGCATCACCGCGATGCCGGTCCTCTACCGTCGCGCCTGACCGTTCGTCCGGCACCTGCGGGTCCGCCCCCGCCGACCGCGTGCCGTGGGAGCGGGTGACCGTCGGCGACCGGAGGCGCGGACCGAGGCTGCGGACCGTGATTGCGCCTCCTCCTGATTGCGGTCACGCTTGAGGAAGCAGCGGGCTTTCGCGAGGAGGCACGGGTCATGGGCCAGCCAGACACGGCCGCGGGCGTCGGCGACTCCCTGGCCATTCCCGCCGGCCAGGTCACCGCGCTGCTGCGCGACCTGAGCGGCCAGTGGCTGCACTGGGCGGAGAGCGGGGACTCCGACCTCGACGCGGCGACCACGGCCGCGCTCGCCGGCGTCCTGCGGGAGCTGGCCGACCGGATCGACGTGGAGTGCATCGGCTTCGTCTCCTCCGGTCCGCGAACGTGACGGCCCCGCTCCGCGCCGCGCAGCGCCGTCAGGCGGCGCCACCACGACGAGCCGCCGTTCGACGGACCGGCCCATCAACTCAACGATGACGATCAGCGGTAGGACGCCATGTACAGCAAGGTCACGATCGCCGGCCATCCGGTCCACCCCATGCTCGTCGCCTATCCGGTCGCGGGCTACACCGGCACGCTGGTCGGCTACGCGGTCTACGGCGCGAGCGGGGACCAGTTCTGGCTGAACTTCGCCATCGCGATGAACATCGCGGGTGTGGGCGGAGCCCTGCTCGCCGCCCTGCCCGGCATTGCGGACCTGGCGTTGGGCGTCCCGCTCGGCTCCCAGGCCCGGAAGGTGGGACAGGCGCACGCCGTCGTGAACGTCGCCGCGCTGGCCCTGTTCGGCGTCACCCTGGGGCTGTACGCCGATCACTGGGACGGACCGCCCCGCAGTGCCGTGGCCGGGATCGTACTCGCGGCGATCGGCGTGTGCCTGACCGTGTCGGGCGGCTTCCTCGGCTGGATGCTCGTCCAGACGTACCACGTCGGCGTCAGCCTGACGCCCTACCAGCAGCAGGACGAGGTGGCTGTCCAGTCCGAACCCGCCCTGCGGAACGTACGACCCCACCACCACCGAGCCGCGTGAGCGCGACGGGAACCAGCACGGCGGCGCCGCCCCCGGAGTCTCCGGAGGCGGCGCTGCCGCGGTCGGCCGGTGGGTCAGTCAGCCGCGATCGCGACCCCGCCGTCGAGCTCACCGGCGACCCCGCCGACAGCCCAACCGACAGCCGACCGGGCCTCGGCGGACCGCACGTGCGCTCGGCCGCGGCCTGGGCCTGGGCCTGGGCCTGGGCCCGGGCCCGGGCCGGATCCCACCTTCACGGCGCGATCTCGAACCGGGGCGGCCGGAGCCCCGCGAGGCAGCCCGTGTTCGGCGCGGTCGGAGCGTTGAAGAACGAGCGGGTGATCGACTGCGCGCAGGACGAGTCGGCGAAGACCACGTGGGCCACGTAGGGGACGGTGACCTCGGTGGACCGGCTCAGCGTGCGGGCGGCGTACGGCCCGTTGCTCGGTGCGGTCTGGGCGTCGAACCCGCCGGACAGGACGAGCGTCGGGATGTCGCTGCGCGTCACGTCCCGGACCGAGCGCGGTGCCGGGGGGACGTCCCAGGCGCGGCAGTCGTCGTGGAGCCAGGTGAGAAACGGCGCGTTGGCCAGCACCGAGCGGGGGAATGACGGGAACAGGCGCCGCCCGGCCCGGATCACGTCGTCCTGACTCTCGAACGGTGTCCACTCGCTGCAGAAGATGCCGTAGGCGAGCCCGTGGGAAGTCCTCCCGATGGCCTGCGGGCTGAGCTTGCCGCCCGCCCACTGCTCGGCGATCCGCTGCGGGTTGCCGTGGGCCAGTTCGTCGATGGAGCGGGGCACTCCGGCCGCCACATGGGTGGCGGAGGCCAGCCAGTTCACCAGGACTCCGCCGTCCAGCACGACCTTCACCGGCGCCGGGTGGCCCGGGACCGCGACGGTGGTGGTGACCGGGTGTGCTTCGAGTTCGACGACGAGGCGCTCGAAGGTGGCCTTGAGGTTCGGATAGCGGGTGTTGCAGACGGGCTGCTCCGCGCAGGCCTCGAACAGGCCGTCGAATCCCTCTCGTGCGGCCTTCCAGGTCACGGCCCCGCCCGCCAGGGACGGCGGCAGGACGCCGTCGATGCCGACCGACCGGATGCCCTCCGGGTGCAGGCGCATGTACTGGAGCGCCAGGTCGGTGCCGTAGGAGATGCCGAACACGTTCCACTTCTTGATGCCCAGCGCCTTGCGCAGATCGGCGTAGTCGGCGGCGCTCTCGGTGCCGTTGTAGGCGCTGAGGTCGGCCCCGAGACCCACCAACCGCTCGCGGCACTCCCGCGTCGCCTCGACGTGCAGGCGCCCGGTGGACGGCGCACCGAAGACGAGGTCGAGGGCGTCCGCGTTGAACTGGTCGATGTTCGGGCAGGTCAGGGCCGGGTCCGCCGAGTAGGTCCCGCGCTGGGACATGAAGATCACGTCCCGGTCGCGGTTCAGGCCGCCGGCGACCGCCATCGGGATCTCGGAGACCGCGTCGTCGCCGGGCCCGCCGGCGAACCAGACGATCGGGTCGGGTGCCCGTTCGCGGGTGGTGGCCGCGCGGATGATCGCGACCCCTAGGGTGATCTTGCGCCGCTCGTGCCCGTACCCGGCACGCTTCTCGGGCACGGTGAGCGTTCCGCAGCGGGCCTTCGCCAACTCGGGGATCGGGTCCGCCGTCCGCGGGCAGGGGCCCGGCTGGTAGTGGGCGTGGCCCACCGTCCGGGCGACGGTGCCGAGCGTCTCCTCGGCGCCGTCCTCGGCCTGGGCCGGCAGCGCGGCGAGGCCGACGAGCAGTCCGGCGGCGGTGGCGCCGGCGAGCGCGCTCCGTAGCCGCGCGATGCGCCGGTGGTGGGGCGGGCGGATGGACATCATGCTGTCTCCGGCTCAGGGGTGATGGTGAACGGCTTCGGCGCGAGCCGCGCCACGCAGCCGGTGTCGGGCGGCGCGGTGGGATGCGTGAGGAAGGAGGCCAGGACGCGCTGCGCGCAGGGCGACTGGGGCACCACGAAGTGGCCGATCCCGGGAATCCGCACGGCGGTCGAGCGGGACAGCGTCCGTCCCGTGTACCGGCCCCAGCTCGCCCCGGTCTTCGCGTCGAAGGTCCCGGAGATGATGAGCGTCGGCACGTCGCTGTAGGTGGCCACCCGCTGGACGGCGGTGCGGTCCGGGACGTTCCAGGCGCGGCAGACGTCGTGCTCGAAGAGAAGCTGCGGTGCCTGCGCCAGGACGGTGTCCGGCCACCCGGGGAAGGCCCGGCGCCCCGCCTTCAGCAGGTCGGACTCCGAGTAGCCCGGGACCCACTCGGCGCAGGCCACCGACTGCGTCAGGCCGTGGGCGATCTCGCCGATGTTGGGCGTCGCGCCAGCGGCTTGGGCCCGCGCGAGGCGCTCCGGATTCCCGTGGGCGAGTTCGTCGAGCGCCGCGGGGACGTCCACGGCCGGTACGGCGGCACCGTCGGCGACCAGCAGGTTCACCAGCGCGCCGCCGTCGAGGACGACCTTCACCGGGGTGCCACCCCCCGGCGGCGGCACCGTCACCGTGAGCGGGTGCGCCTCAAGGCGGCGGACCTGCTCGGTCAGCGTGCGCGGGAGATCCGGGTAGCGGTTCTTGCAGCGGGGCTGCGCCTCGCACGCCGCGAAGACCGCGTCGATCCCCTCCCGGGCGCTGTCCCACGTCCACGGCAGGCTCACGATCTGCGGAGGTGTGACCGAGTCGATCGTCACCGAGCGGATCCCCTGCGGGTGCAGGCGAAGGAAGGTGAGCGCCAGGTCGGAGCCGTAGGAGTACCCGTAGACGTTCCACCACCCGATGCCCAGTGCCCTGCGCAGGTCGGCGAAGTCCGCGGCGTTCTCGGTGGTGTTGTAGGCGCTCAGCTCGATCCCGCCGGCCGTCAGCCGGTCCCGGCACTCCTTGGCCGCCCGTACCAGGAGCCGCCCGGTCGACGGTGCGTCGTAGCGCAGCCCGACCGCGTCCGCGTTGAAACGGTCGATCTCGGGGCAGGCGAGGCTCGGCCGCGAATGGAGCGCTCCGCGCTGGGACATCACGATCAGCTGGCGGTCCCGGTTGACGCCGGAGTCGATCAGGAAGGGGATCGCCCCGAACGCGTCGCCGCCGGGGCCTCCCTCCATGAACACCACCGGGTCCCCGGCGGGCTTCGCCGACACGGGCGGGACGATCGCAACGGCCAGCCGGATGGTCCGCCCGCCGTGGCGCTCGCGGCTCTCGGGCACCTCCAGGAACCCGCACTGCCCGGGCACCGGCTCGGGCGTCTTCGGGCAGGGCCCCGGCACGAACCGCGCCGGACCACCCGACGGGTACCGTCCGCCGGCCGGCGACGCGGCACCGCTCGGCGCCGTACCGGCCGCCCCCAGGAAGGCCAGAACGGCCGCGGCCGCCACCACACCCGTGCGCGCGGCCCTGACGCGTCGCCAGGCGCTCCCCCGCCGCGCCCGCGCCCCCGCGGATCCCGTGCTCCCCCGGACGGACGACGGGCCCGCCGTCTCCCCGGAGCCCGTCGTCCCGCCCGCATTTCTGACGTGCTGTGTCATCCGTCCCCGCTCCTCTGGGCCCTCTGGGTCCTTCTGGGTCCTTCTGCGTTCCTCTGCCGACGTCCACGGCTTCCCCCGGTCGGACGACGCCACGTGGCTGCGCACGCCGCATGGTTCGGAACCGGCACAGCGTGGTCGTAGCATGCGGCGCGCACCAACGGATCAGTCGGCAACACGCGACGCCCCCGGCCGGGCCTCACCCGTCCCGCCGTGTACACCGTGACCACCGCCGCCGCGGCCACACCGCCAGGGCCGACGTCCTGCCCTGGCCGTGCTGCCGGACCACAGCTACGCGGGCGTGTACCAGGCCGTCATCGAGGACGGCCTCGGCACCCCGGGGCGAGGCGTCGTGCTGCTCCGGGGGGCCGGGAGGCAGTGCCAGCCGAGCAAGCCCGGCGGCCCGTCGAGGACGCCGGAGCCTGTACGGGGTCCAGCCCGTCGACGCCGGTCGAGGCGTAGGCCGGTCCGTCGCCGAGCGCCACTGCGGCGGCGATCCGCTGCGCGCTCTCCATCGACCCGTCGGTCCGTCAGGTCCGCAGCCGCACCCGGCTCCGCGCCAGGCTGGGCAGCCCACGCGCATCTCCGATACGCGAGGCCTCGCGCCGGCCGGGCACCGGCCCCGGAGCGCGCGGCGAGGCCGGCGAAGTGCCGGTCCTGTCCTGGGTGTTGTCTTTTCGGCAGGGGCGCCGGAACAATACGCAACGCAGAAAACAAATTCGACGGAGAGGTCCCATGTTCCGGTCCCGCCCCCTCAAGTCCCGCTTACTCGGCCTGGTCGCCGCACTCGGCCTCGCGGTCGGCCTGAGCCTTCAGGCCGCTCCCCAGGCCACTGCCGCCTCACTGACTCAGATCACGAACTTCGGCCCCAATCCGACCGGTCTGCTCATGCACCTGTACGTGCCGAGCAGCGTCAAGGCCAACCCTCCGATCCTGCTGGCGCTGCACGGGTGTCAGGGGTCGGGGCCCTACCTCCACTCGAGTACCGACTTCGCGCGGCTGGCCGACCAGTACGGGTTCCTCGTCATCTACCCCTCGACCAACCCCAGCGGAAGCTGCTGGGACGTCTCCTCCGACCAGGCGCTGACCCGCAACGGCGGCAGCGACCCGGTCGGGCTCATGTCGATGATCACCTACACGCAGCAGCACTACGGCGGCAACGCCAACGCCGTGTACGTGACGGGGCAGTCGTCGGGCGCGATGATGACCAACGTGATGCTCGCCGACTACCCCGACGTGTTCAAGGCGGGCGCGGCGTTCATGGGGGTGCCCTACCGCTGCTTCCACACGGGCTCGGTGCGCGGCTGGAACGCGGCTTGCGCCCAGGGCCAGGTCTCCAGGACCGCACGGCAGTGGGGCGACCTGGTACGCACCGCGGGGTATCCCGGCTACACCGGTCCGCGTCCGCGCGTGCAGCTCTGGCACGGAACCACCGACACCATCCTGAGCCACAACAACCTCGGCGAAGAGATCAAGCAGTGGACCGATGTCCTCGGCGTGAGCCAGACCCCGTCGGCCACGGACACCCCCTCGGCCAACTGGACCCGTACGCGGTACGACAACAGCGCCGGCACCACCCAGGTCGAGGCGTACAGCCTCGCCGGGGTCGGGCACCAACTGCCGGTACAGGGGTCCGCGATGGCCGCCCGGGCCATCCACTTCATGGGCCTGGACTCGGGCTCCTCCGGCGGCGGCACGACCGGCGCGCTGCGTGCGGTGGACGCGGGCAAGTGCCTGACCGAGGCGAGCACGACGCCGGGTGCGCAGCAGCAGATCTTCTCCTGCAACGGCGGTGCGAACCAGACCTGGACCCGTACGCCGTCGAACCAGCTGACCGTCACCGTGGGCGGCGGCACGCTGTGTCTGGACGCCAACGCGCGCGGCACCAGCCCCGGGACCAAGGCGATCGTCTGGTCCTGCAACGGCCAGGCCAACCAGCAGTGGCAGCTGAACGCGAACGGCACCGTCACCGGGGTGCAGTCGGGGCTCTGTCTGGACGTGGCCGGTCCGGCCACCGCGGACGGCACGCCCGTCCAGCTGTGGACCTGCAGTGGCGGCCGGAACCAGCAGTGGACTCTGGGATGACGCGCATCGCGGCCGGTCGGCACGCCCGCGTCCCGGCGTGCCGACCGGCAGGCCGGGGCGGCACGGAAGGGCCGACGCGATGAGGATCGCGCGGCGTCGACCCCTGCGGTAGCCGACCGCGCCGGAGCGCACCGCGTCGTGCGGCGCGCTCCGGCGGCGGCTCCTCCGCCAGGCGCCGCCGCACCGCCGCACGGGCGGAGGTCGCACCGCCGCGCGGGCGGAGGTCGCACCGCCGCACGGGCGGAGGTCGCACCGGGAGCCGTTAGGGCGAGCTCGGCGAGCGGCCGGTCAACCTGCGATGCCGCTCGTTCCGCGTCAGACGCCTTGCGCGTTCGACGCCTTGACGCGCTCTCCGCGGGCTGGCTTGATTGGGCCTATGGGAGCGCTCCCACTTCTCCACCTCCCACACCATCCCCCACCGAGGAAGGCCCCACCCGTGCCTCCTGCCACCCCCGCCCGCGCCGTGCCGCGTCGCACGGCCGCCGTGCTCACCGCTCTCGCCCTGGCCGGCGGCGGCCTGACCGCCGGCGCGGCCGCCTCAGCCGCTTCCACCGCGGCGGCGACCCCGGCTGCCGCCGCCGACTCCCCCGTCCGGGTCAACCAGCTCGGATACCTGCCCGACGGCCCCAAGCGGGCCACCGTCATCAGCTCCGCCACCACCCCGCTGACCTGGCAGCTTCGGGACGTCTCCGGCTCGCAGGTCGCCTCCGGCACCACCACGGTGCACGGCGCCGACCGGGCGTCCGGCCACTCCACCCACCTGGTGGACTTCGGCGGCTACACCGGCACCGGCACCGGCTTCACCCTGGTGGCCGGCGGTCAGGCCAGCCACCCGTTCGACATCTCCGCGTCGCTCTACGACGGCCTCCGAGCCGACAGCATGTCCTTCTTCTACCAGCAGCGCAGCGGCATCGCGATCGACGCGTCGCTCGCCGGCAGCGCCTACGCCCGCCCCGCCGGCCACCTGGGCGCGGCACCGAACAAGGGCGACACCAGCGTGCCCTGCCAGGCCGGGGTCTGCGACTACCGGCTGGACGTGCGCGGCGGCTGGTACGACGCCGGCGACCAGGGCAAGTACGTCGTGAACGGCGGCATCGCCACCTGGGAGATCGTCAACTCCTTCGAGCGCGCCCGCCGCTCCGGCGGGGACACGGCGCTCGGCGACTCGACGCTCCGCGTTCCGGAGCGCGGCAACGGCGTGCCGGACGTGCTGGACGAGGCCCGCTGGGAGCTGGAGTTCCTGCTGCGGATGCAGGTCCCGGCCGGCAAGCCGATGGCCGGCATGGCCTTCCACAAGATGCATGACGACAAATGGACCGCCCTGCCGACCAGGCCCGAACTCGACGCCGAGCAGCGCGAGTTGCACAAGCCCTCTACCGCCGCCACTCTCAACCTGGCCGCCACCGCGGCGCAGTGCGCCCGGGTGTACAACACCTACGATCCGGCCTTCGCCGCCCGCTGCTTGGACGCGGCCGAGCGCGCCTGGGCGGCCGCCAAGGCCAACCCCGCCGTCCTCGCCCCGGCGGCCGACAACACCGGCGGCGGCGCGTACGAGGACGCCGACGTCTCCGACGAGTTCTACTGGGCGGCGGCCGAACTCCTCGCCACCACCGGCGAGTCGCAGTACCAGGCCGCGGTGACCTCCTCGCCGCACCACGCCGGGCCGGTGGACGGGTTCTGGTGGGGCGGCACCGCGACGCTCGGCCGGATCACCCTCGCCACCGTCCCGGGCGTCGCCCTGGCCCCCGACGACGTGACCCGGCTGCGCGGCCTGCTCACCTCGGCCGCCGACCACCACCTGTCCACCATGGCCGGGCAGGGCTACCCGGTGCCGATCACCGCCGACGCCTACGTGTGGGGTTCCAACAGCGCGGTGGCCAACAACGCGATGGTGCTGGCCGTCGCGTACGACCTGACCGGTGCGCAGCGCTACCGGGCGGGCGCTCTGGAGTCGCTGGACTACCTGCTGGGCCGCAACGCCCTCGACCGCTCCTACGTCACCGGCTACGGCGAGCGGGCCTCCGAGAACCAGCACCACCGCTTCTGGGCGCACCAGAACGACGCCTCGCTGCCGCACCCGCCCGCCGGCTCCCTCGCGGGCGGGCCGAACGCGGGCCTGGAGGACCCGGTGGCGAAGGCGCAGCTGGCCGGCTGCGCACCGGCCGCATGCTACGTCGACGACATCGGCTCGTACTCCACCAACGAGGTGGCGATCAACTGGAACGCCTCGCTGGCCTGGCTCGCGTCCTTCGCCGCGGAACGCCGCAGCGCCCCGACGGCGCCCGCGGTCCAGGTGACGCCGCCGGCGGTGACCGTCCCCGAGGGCGGTTCGGCGGCGGTCGGGGTACGGCTGTCGGCGGCTCCCGCGCAGAACGTCACGGTCACGCTCTCGCGTTCCTCCGGCGACGCGGACCTGTCCGTGGCGGCGGGGACGACGCTGGTGTTCACCCCGTCCAACTGGGCGACGGCGCAGCAGGTTCGGCTGTCGGCCGCGCAGGACGCGGACGCGCTGGCGGGTAGCGCGGTCTTCTCGGCGGGCGGCTCCGGCGTGACGGCGGCGACCTTCACCGCCACCGAGGCGGACGACGACAGCGCTCCACCGGCGGCCTCGTGCTCCGTGGCGTACAAGCTCGACAGCTCGTGGAGCAGTGGGTTCACCGCGACGGTGACCGTGAAGAACACGGGAACGTCGGCGCTCTCCGGCTGGACGCTCGGCTGGGGCTTCGCGGGCGACCAGAAGATCTCCGCCGCGTGGAACGCCACCGTGACCCAGTCGGGCAGCGCGGTGACCGCCCGCGACGCGGGCTGGAACGGCGCCCTCGCGCCGGGCGCCACCGCGAGCTTCGGCTTCCAGGCGGCCTATTCGGGCGCCAATGAGGCACCTGCCCGCTTCACCCTCAACGGCGGCGTCTGCGCCTGAGCTCCCGTGTTCCACGGTGGGCGGACGGACCGTCACGCGGGGCGGGCCCCTCATCGCACCGCGGGGCCCGCCACCCTGCCGTCGACTGCCGACGCCGCTCGCTGATCAGCGGCCCAGCCGTCCGCCGTCGACGGGCAGGACGGTGCCGTGGAGGTAGGCGACGGCTTCCGAGGCCAGGACCACGGTGGCGCCGGCCAGGTCGTCGGCCCGGCCCCGGCGACCAACCGGGCTCCCACAGTTCACGCCAGAGGAGGCGGTGCAGGTTCACCTCGCGGGGCCGGGGTGGAGCGCCCCAGGCACAGCCCGATGTCGACGTGGACCAACTCGCCCGGTGTGGCACGTTCGTAGCGCCGCACCGGGCGGCCGGTGGCGCGGTCCAGGTGGGCCGGGCGGGCCAGGCGGGCGAGCCCAGGGCGGTTCAGCGCGGCTTCGGCACGTAGGCGATCCAGAGCGTGATGGGGGTCTTGAGGCCGACCGACCGCCCCTTCACCGGGTCGGTGCGGGTGGCCAGGCCGGCGGCCGTACTGGTGGTCGGCTCGGTGGAGACCGTGATGTTGGTCAAGTGGGCGTCCCTGAGGGCTTGTTCGGCCTGGGCCTGGGTCTTGCCGGCGACGTCGGGGACCGTCGCCTTGCCGTCCGAGATGTGGAGGAACACCTTGCTGCCGGGAGCCACCTTGGTGCCCGCCCTGGGCTCCGTGCTGATGATCTGGAGCTCCGGGACGCCGTTGCTCGCCACGTAGTCCCCGTCGATGGCGAGGCCGAGCGCCTGCAGCTTCTGCGCGGCGGCCTCCTGGTCGAGGCCGACCAGATCGGGCACGGCGACCGTCGTCGCCGCCGCGCTGGTCGCGGGCGACGTCGTCGGGCGCGTGCGCGTCGGGGACGGCGCGGGCTTGGTGGAGCCGGTGGTGGGCCGGACGGTGCTGGGGTCCGCGGTCGGGGACGGTGCTGCGGACGCGGTGGGGGCGGGCCCGCCGCCGCCGCTGCTGATGCCGCCGTCGCTGCGACGGCCGAGGCCGAGCAGGACGGCGGCCAGGACGGCCAGGGCCAGGAGGACGATCAGCACGACGGCCAGCGGCCCGCAGCCGCCGGAGCGGGTCGGCTGCCGAGTCGGGGAGTGGCCGGGGGGCCGGTGCGGGCCGGGCCGGGGCCGGCCGCCGCCGGCACCCGGGCGGGCGGCCGAACCGGGCCCGTTCGGCCCGCCGGAGCCGTCCGGGCGGTCCTGCCGGTTGCCGCGGTCGCCGTCGGGCGTGTCGTCGAGGTCGAGATCGGGGTCGATGCGGCCCGGGACGTCCACCGCGAAGGCGGCGCAGGCGGCGCCCAGGTCGCCCGAGGCGGCGACCACCCGCAGCGCGACCCCGAAGCGCTCGCTCCGGGCCCCCTGCACCTGGCCCGCCAGGTCGGCGCCGGGCACACCGAAGAGCGAGGCGATGTCGAGCCCCGCACCGATCCGGTCGAACGGGAGGGTGTGGCGCAGCTCCACCTGCCGGGTCCGCCCGGGCGCCAGCGGGGCCGCGACCGCCGACCGGTCGTAGTCCAGCCGCCCCTCGACGGGCTCGACCGGTTCGACCTGGTAGCCGGTGCTCACGGTGCCGGCGTTGCGGACCATCAGGTGCACCACGACCGTCCGGCCCGCCTCGCCGAGCCGTCGGGCCGGCTCGCACCACGCCTGCACGGCGGCGCCCCGGCCTGCCCGCAGGTCGGTCCCGCACTGCTCGCCGGGGCAGTAGACGCCGAGCCGCTCGACGCCGTCGGTGCGGGTGCCGCACAGGCGGCAGAAGAGCGGCATGACCTTCCCCCCTCGACCCCGGCCCACCCCCTGGGCCCGGTTCCCTCCCCCGGGTACCCGGCCGCCACCCTACGGAACCGCAGGGGCCGGAACCGCGACCGGTCCGTGACCGATCGACTGCACTCTTGTCGTCCATCGCCGCCAACCGGCTTGTGCGTTGCGCCAGTTGTTCGACGATTCGACCGGACTTCCGGCCCGCGCCACTCGCCCTGGGCGGCGCCGATCCGGGCTGATCCGCACGACGGCCCCCAGCCCGGGTGACTCGCGGGGGACACGGCAACATCCGCAGGTCAGGTGCCGTGGTGAGTGGCCGTCAAGGCGGAACTCACCACCCTCACAACCCTGATCCGTCGTGAAGGCGGTTCCGGATCGTCCCGATCTGGGCCTTCCGGTCATCGCCGGCAGGGCCGTCGAGGCCTGCATCGAACGCGCCCCCCGGCCACCACGCCGGGCGTTGGCACAGCCACGCGTCCGTCACCGCGGTGTTCGACAGGCGGGCCCAAGTCGTGGGAACGGACAATGGGCGTGGGGGTGGTTGCGGACTGCACGGGGCGCGAGGACAGGTGCCGGCTCCCCGCCTGGTGGAGCTGGACTGACGTACCTGCGCGGACGGGTATGGGGCGGGACCGTTCCTCCCGGTGCATCGGAGGCGAGGTACGGCGGTGGACGTGCGCATCTGGTTCAACAGGATCTGGCCCGCACGGGTGCACCTGATCCCGATGCTGCGCGAGAATCCGGACCACGCCCGGGTCCAGGTTTACGGCACCCATCCGGATCCTGCGGCACCGGGGCTCACGGCCTGCGACGTGGCAGGCCCCGAGCCGGTCGAGGACGCGGACTTCTTCGACTTCGCGATCGACTTCTGCCGGCGGCGCGAGATCAACGTGGTCATGCCGTCCTCGCGCCTATTGGCGTTCGCCGCCCACACCGAGGCGTTCGCCGCGGCCGGCACGAAGGTCATGTGCGCACCGGCCGAGACGCTCCGAACAGTGACCGACAAGAGCCGGATGTACACGGCGGTCGCGCGCACCCGGGTGCCGCTCGCTCCGTGGCGGGTGGTCTCCGATGCCGACGGTCTGCGCCGGGCGGCCGAAGAGCTCAGGGCGGTCGATGAGCCGGTGGGGGCGGACCGAGGGCTGTGCGTCAAGCCGGCGGGCGAGTACTCCGCCTACGGCTTCCGGCTGCTGGACGACTCTCCGCTGGAGGTTTCGGACCTCGGGCAACTGCCGCGGCCGACGGTTTCGGTCGCCGCGCTCGCGGACGCGCTGCAACGCGCCCGGGACAGGGGCGAGCCCGTTCCGGAACTGATCGTGATGCCCTACCTGGATCCGCCGGAGATCAGCGTCGACTGTCTGTCCGACGCGACGGGCGGCCTGGTGTGCGCGATCGCCCGGGCCAAGGCCGGGAGGGTCCGGACCCTGCGGGACGACCCGGAGGTGACGGAGCTCGCTCGGCAGACGGTCGGCGACTTCCGGCTCCCGTACCTGTCCAACGTCCAGTTCCGGCAGTGGAAGGGGCGACCGGTGCTCCTGGAGATCAACGCCAGGGCCGCGGCGGGCATCTATCAGACGCGCATGACCGGGGTGAATCTGGCATGGGCCGCGGTGCGGATGCTGTTGAGCGGAGACCCCGGCGAGGTACCGGAGCCGAGGCTCGGCGGGCGGCTCGCGGTGGTCGAGCACGCGATCACGCTCTCCGAAACGGCACGATGAACGACGGCACCACCCGCCCGGGGCCACCTGACGGGACCGACTCCGCCGAATGCCGGATCAGGCCGCCGGCTCCCGGATGGCGCGGCGTGCCTGCGGGAGTTGGGCGTCGAGGGCCGCGGTGAGTGCTCGGATCGTCGGGCGGGCGTCCGGGTCGGGGCGGAGGCAGGCGTCGATCGCCGCGGCGAGGGCGGGGGGCAGCCGCCGGCGGGTCGTGACCGGGGGCGCCGGCGCCTCGAGTTGCGGGTACCAGTCGTCCGCGTCGGCGCCGTCCACGCCGTCCACGCCGTCCTCGCCGTCCACGCCGTACGCGTCGTACGCGTCGTACGGGCCGTCGGAGTCGTGGCTGCCGTCGACGGTCTCGCCCGGATCGAAGGGGACGTCGCCGGTGGCCGCCTCGTACAGCGTGATGCCGATGCCCCAGACGTCCGCGGCAGGGGTGAGCGTGCCCCCGCGGGCCTGTTCCGGGGCGAGGTAACAGAAGGTGCCGACGCCGGCGCGACCCTGGCCCGGTGGGCGGGCGATGCTCAGGTCGAGGACCTTGGCGCGGCGGCAGTCGATCACGACGTTGGAGGGCTTCAGGTCGAGGTGCAGCAGGCCCTGGCCGTGCAGGTAGTGGACGGCCGAGCACAGGTGCAGGCCGAGCTGGGCCAGGTCGTCGGCGGCCAGCCGGTGGCGGCGGCGCTCGATGACGCGGGCGAGCGTCTCACCGGTGAGGGTCTCCAGCACGACGAACGGCTCCGGTGACTCGATCGTCTCGTAGGCGCGGACCAGGTGCGGGTGGGTGAACGCCTGGAGCCAGCGTCCCTCCCGCAGCAGGCGCTCGCGTAGCCGCCGGTCCTCGCGCCGGTCCGGTCGCAGGACCTTCACCACGCAGCGGCAGTCCCGCTCCTCGCTCCACGCGTCGTAGAGGTCCAGCCAGCCGGTGCGGCACAGGTGCGCGAGGACCTGGTACCCCGGCGCGACGACGGTTCCGGCGGCCAGCGGTGGCAGCTCCGGTGCCTTCACCCGGCTCATGCTCTCGCCTCTCCTCGTACTGTGGCGGGCTTCCCCGCCATGCCCGCCCCCGCCGCGCCTGCCCCCGCCCCCGCCATGCCCGCCCCCGCCGCGCCGCTCCCGTCGACGCCCGCTCGCCGCAGCGCCGCCGGGGCGTGGTCCGGCGCGCCGTTCATCCGGTTCAGCCGCGCGTAGGCGGCGCTGCGGGCGAGCAGCGTGTCGTGGGTGCCGCAGTCGGCGACCCGGCCGTCCTGGAGCAGCACGATCCGGTCGGCGTCGCGGACGGTGAGCAGGTTGTGGGAGATGATGATCGTCGTCCGGCCGGCCATCAGCAGCCGCAGCGGTGCGAGGATCCGCCGGGCCGACTCGGCGTCCAGGCCGGTGGTGGGTTCGTCGAGGATGAGGACGGGTGCGTCCCGGACCATCGCGCGGGCGATCGCCAGGCGCTGGCGCTGGCCGCCCGAGAGCAGCCTGCCGTGCTGGCCGACCACGGTGTCGTAGCCGTCCGGCAGCCGGATGATGAAGTCGTGCGCGTCGGCCGCCCGGGCGGCCGCGACGATCTCCGCGTCGCTCACGTCCGGCCGGCCGTAGGCGATGTTCTCCCGGACGGTGCCGTGGATGACCAGGGCCTCCTGGAGCAGCACCGCGACGTTGTTCCGGAGGTCGGCCAGGCGCAGCTCGCGCAGGTCGCACCCGTCGATCCGGACCAGCCCGTGATCGGGGTCGTAGAAGCGCAGCAGCAGTTTGGCGATCGTCGACTTTCCCGCGCCGCTCTCTCCGACCAGGGCGACGGTCTCGCCGGGATCGACGTGGAACGAGACGTCCGAGAGCGCCCACCGGGACGTCTGCGGGTAGCGGAAGAAGACGTCCTTGAGGGCGACCTCACCGCGGACGCGGCCGAGCCGTCCGGGGAAGAGGGTCTCGGCGACCTGGGGACGCTGGTCGAGGAGTTCGATGATCCGCTCGGCGGCGGCGGAGGCCGAGTAGAAGGCGTTGCTGAGCCGGGACACGCCGCGGATCGGGCTGTACAGCCTGCTCAGCAGCGTCAGGAAGACCATCAGCCCGCCCAGGGTGAGCCGCCCGTGCGCCAGCTCCCACGCGCCCAGCCCCATCACGACCAGGACGCCGAACAGCTCCAGGACGTCGACGAGCGGTGAGAACAGCGCGCGGATCCGGGTCGCGGCCATGGCGGCCCGGTACCTTCCGAGGTTCTCCCGCTCGAACCGCTGCTGCTCCCAGCCCCGCCGGTTGTAGGCCTGCACCAGGGCGATGTTGCCGAGCGTCTCCTCGGTGACGGCGCTGATGGTGCCGCTGCGGCGCCGCCGCTCCCGGGAGGCCGCCTTGACGAGGCGGGAGAACCGGCGGGTCAGGAACCAGAAGAGCGGGGCCACGACCAGGGCCACCAGCGTCAGCTCCCAGCGCAGGTAGAACAGGACGGCGAGGAAGATGCCCAGCTGGGTGACGTGCGCGATGGCGTTGACGATGCCGGAGAGCAGGAACGTCTCGACGGCGTCGACGTCGCCGGTGAGCCGGGACAGGACGTCGCCGAGTCTGCGGCGCTCGAAGAACGCGAGGGACAGGCCCTGCAGGTGCCGGAACAGGTCCGAGCGTAGGACCACCAGGAAGCGCTCGCTGACCCAGGCCGACGTGACCTCGTCGGCGAACCGCAGGATGCCCGCGAGGACCGTCAGCCCCACGTACGCCAGGGCGATCGGCACGAAGAGGGCGAGTCTGCGGGGAACCAGCACGTCGTCGATGACGATCTTGAACAGCCAGATGCCCGCCGCGTCGACCACCGGGGCGAGCACCACGAAGAAGAGCAGCAGGATCAGCCAGCGCCGGCCGCCCCGGGTGTACGGCCAGAACCTCCGGAAGACCTCGCGCAAGGCGACCGGCGGAGCGGCGGCGACGATCGTTTCGTCCCGGTCCGTACTGTCACCGACGGCCACCAGCCGCCGCAGCGACCACACGCGGCGTTTCCTTGCCTCCTGGAGACGGCCGGGCACCGGTGGTGCCCGGCCCTGGACGGATCGACGGGCACCGTCAGTGCCGCGAGTGCGTCGAGTGACGACGACGGTGGCGGCGGCGACGGTGGGTCGTCTTCGAGGTCCTGGTCGGTTTCGAGGTGGTCCGCTTGCGCAGACTGCCCACTGCCGGAACCAGGCTGCTCAGCATGCCCATAGTTCCAACCTTTCTGGCACCCCCTATCAACTGGTACGCACGGGAGGGCCGGGCGGTTCGGGCCCGCGCCAAGATTCTTCAGGGCGCCATGGTCAGCCCCGCCGCTGCGGCGCCCCGGCTGAGCACCGCCGAGCGGATGTGCTCCAGCGCCCGGGCGTAGTCCGCCCGGCCGGGATCGCGGCGGACGGCTTCCCGCAGGTCGAGGACCCGGTAGGGCGGGCCGAGGTCCGTCACCTGCGGGACGAACTCGGCCTTCTGGACCGTCCAGCGCTGCCCCGGTCCGGTCGGCGGGGCGAAGGCGAACCGGGCGATCGAGCTCCAGTTGCCGCGCGGGTCCTCCGCGCCGTCGTGGGTGAACATGTGTCCGGCGAGCTGGTCGCCGAGGCCGTAGACCGTCCAGGTGTCGTTGATCTTCTCGTACGCCTGCGGGATGTGGGCGTGGGTGCCGAGGATCAGGTCGATGTCGGAGCGACCGCCGCCCTGCCCGTCTCCCTGCCCGTCTCCCTGCCCGGCGCCGGAACCACCGCCGGGACCGGCGCCCCGCCCGGCAGCCAGTTCGCGGGCGAGCGTGAGCTGCTGCTCGTTCGGGGCGTCCTGCCACTCGGTGCCCCAGTGGATGCTGACCACCACGAGGTCCGCGCCGCTCTGCCGGGCGGCGCGGGCGTCGGCGAGGATGCGGTCCCGGTCGATGAGGTTCACGGCCCAGGGCTGGTCCTTCGGCAGCGGGATGCCGTTGGTGCCGTAGGTGTAGGCGAGCTGTGCGACGGTGGCGCCGCCGGCCCGGAGGAGCGCGGGCCGGCCGGCCTCGGCCGCGTCGCGGGCGGAGCCGGTGTGTGCGAGGCCCACGGCGTCCATGGCGTCGAGGGTGCGCCGGATGCCGGCCGGACCGTCGTCGAGGGTGTGGTTGGAGGCGGTGTCGCAGGAGGTGTAGCCGGCGTCCTTGAGGGCCCGGGCGACCTGAGGCGGCGACTTGAAGGCCGGGTAGCCGGTGTACGGGCCGCCGTCGGCGCCGTAGACGGTCTCCATGTGGCAGATGGCGAGGTCCGCGCCGCTGATCAGCGGTTTGACGCCGGCGAACATCCTGGTGAAGTCGTACCCGTCCCCGCCGGCGTCCTCCTTGGCCTGCTGGATGATCTCGGTGTGCGGCAGCACGTCGCCGGTGGCGACCAGGGTGAACGCCCGCGGCCCGGTCGGGGACGCGGCGGCCGTGGGGGACGCGGCGCTCCTGGGGGTCCGGTCCTCCGGTGGCAGCGGCGGGTCCGGGGTGCCGCAGGCCGCCGGGCCGAGGAGCAGCGTGACGGCCAGCGCGATGGCCGGTCGGCGGGGAAGACGCATGATCGTCTCGTCTCATGATCGGAGGGCGGGGCCGAACACTGCGACTATGCGACGGCCCGGCCGTCCACCCCCCGCCCCACGCCCGACGGCCCCCGGAGGTCACCCGGAGGGCGATCCGGCCTCCGATGAGCGGTCCTCCCCCGGCCGTGGTGGGCCGGGGGAACCGCGGCACCGGCTGCGCCCGCGGCGGGCGCAGCCGGCAGCGGCGGCAGCGGCCGGCACCGACGCAACCGGTACGGCCGCCGGCGCGGACCGCGAGGTCAGCCGCGCTCGATCTCGACCTTGGTGATCACGACGTCCTCGACCGGCCGTTCGTCCTCGGTCGGCGCGGTGGCGATGGCGTCGACCACGGCCTTCGAGGCGGCGTCGGCGACCTGGCCGAAGATCGTGTGCCGGCGGTTCAGGTGGGTCGGGGTGCCGACGGTGATGAAGAACTGCGAGCCGTTGGTGCCCGGGCCGGCGTTGGCCATGGCGAGCAGGTAGGGCTTGGTGAAGAAGAGCTCCGGGTGGAACTCGTCCGCGAAGGTGTAGCCCGGGCCGCCGGCGCCGGTGGCGGTGGGGTCGCCGCCCTGGATCATGAAGCCGGCGATCACGCGGTGGAAGACCGTGCCGTCGTAGTACGGGCCGCTGCCGGGCTCTCCGGTCCGGGGGTCGGTGTACTCGCGGGTCCCTTCGGCGAGCTCGACGAAGTTCCGCACCGTCTTCGGCGCGTGGAACTGGAACAGCTCCAGCCGGATCGGGCCCCGGGTGGTGTGCAGGGTCGCGAAGAGCCCCTTGGCCATGAAAACTCCCTTGGTTCGGACATCGGGTCAGGGCCACTCTGCCACCATCCGTCCGGGGGGACGGACGCGGCACGGGGGCCGTCGGTTCAACCCTCCGGCACGACCGCGACGGGGCAGCCGGCGTGGTGGAGGACGGCGTGGACGACCGGTCCCAGGGCGCCCGCCCGGCCGGCGGACCGGCGGCCGAGCACCAGCAGCCGGGCCTTCGCGGAGGCCTCGGTCAGCACGCGGCCCGGCACCGCGTACTCGGTGTCCTCGACGACCTCCACACCGCGACGGGCCGCCCTCCACGGGAGGAGCGCCCGGGTGAGCAGGGCGGTCTCGCCGCGCCACGCCTGGCCGGAGCGCTCCGCCGGCGGCACGGCGCCGGCGTGCACGGCCCGCAGCGCGAGGCCGTACCGCTCGGCCGCGGCGAAGGCGAAGTCGAGTGCCGCTTCGGCGGGACGGCGGGCGTCCACCCCGACGATCACCTCCTCCCGCGGCTCCGGGCCCGGTCCGTCCACCGGGAGCAGGACCGTCGGGCACCCGGCCCGGGCGGCGACGTGCAGCGCGGTGGAACCGACGCGCAGCTCCCGGAACCCGCCGCTCCCCCGCGCTCCGATCACCAGCAGTTCGGCGTCCTCGCTCGCGGCGACCAGGGCCGAGGTGACGGCGTCGTGGACCTCCTCGGTGCGCGACTCCACGTGCGGGTGGCGCACGGCGAGGACGTGCCGGGCTTCGTGCAGCACGTCCTCGCCGGAGCGGGCGCCCGTGCTCCAGCTGGGGAGCAGGTGCGGCATCAAGGGCAGGGCGTGCAGCACGCGCAGCGGGCGTCCGCGCAGCAGCGCCTCGCGTGCGGCCCAGTCCACGGCGGCCAGGCCGGCTTCGGAGCCGTCGACCCCGACGACCACGGGCAGGTCCATGGTGAATCCCTCTTCCTGGTTCGGTCGTTCCTGGTCCCGGGTCAGCCGGTCCAGGTCCAGTCCTCGACCTCGGGGAGGTCGGTGCCGTGTGCACGGATCCAGTCGTGGTGCCGGGCACGCTGATCGGCCATCCGCTGGCGGACGGCGGCCGCCCGTACGGCGAGGCCGGGGGTGCGGTCGATGACGTCCATGACCAGGCGGTAGCGGTCGAGGTCGTTGCGGACCACCATGTCGAAGGGCGTGGTGGTGGTGCCGGACTCCTTGTACCCGCGCACGTGCAGGTGCGGGTGGACGGCCCGGCGGTAGGCCAGGCGGTGGATCAGCCACGGGTAGCCGTGGTAGGCGAAGACCACCGGCCTGTCGCGGGTGAACAGGGCGTCGAACTCGGCGTCCGGCATGCCGTGCGGGTGCTCCTCGGCCGGCATGAGCCGGGCCAGGTCGACCACGTTGACCACCCGGACCGCCAGGTCCGGCAGCTGGCGGCGGAGCAGGCCCGCCGCGGCGATCACCTCCTGGGTGGGCACGTCACCCGCGCACGCGAGGACGACGTCCGGTTCGCGGGAGCCGTCGTCGGTTCCGGCCCACTCCCAGATCCCGGCGCCCCGGGCGCAGTGGACGCGGGCCTCGTCCAGGCCGAGCCAGTCGAAGCACGGTTGCTTGCCGGCCACCACGACGTTGACGTGGTCGCGGCTGCGCAAGACGTGGTCGGCGACGGCGAGCAGCGTGTTGGTGTCCGGCGGGAGGTAGACCCGCACGGCCTCGGGGCTCTTGTTGAGGACGTGGTCGACGAAGCCCGGGTCCTGGTGCGAGAAGCCGTTGTGGTCCTGGCGCCAGACGTGGGAGGTGAGCAGGTAGTTGAGCGAGGCGATCGGGGCGCGCCAGGGGATCCGCCGGGTGGTGCGCAGCCACTTGATGTGCTGGTTGACCATCGAGTCGACGATGTGGACGAAGGCCTCGTAGCAGGAGAAGAGGCCGTGGCGCCCGGTGAGCAGGTAGCCCTCCAGCCAGCCCTGGCAGGTGTGTTCGGAGAGGATCTCCATCACCCTGCCGTCGTGGGCGAGGTGTTCGTCGACGGGCAGGGTGGCGGCCTGCCAGGCCTTGCCGGTGGCGGCGTAGACGTCCTGGAGCCGGTTGGAGGCGGTCTCGTCGGGGCCGACCAGGCGGAAGTCCCGGCGCGCCGCGGTGTCCGCCATCACCTGTGCGAGGAGCTGGCCGAGGACCCGGGTGGGCTCGTGCAGGCTCGTTCCGGGCTTGTCGACGGTGACGGCGAACCGCTCCAGCGGCGGCAGCGGCAGCTCGCGCAGCAGGAGCCCGCCGTTGGCGTGCGGGTTGGCACCGAGCCTGCGGCGGCCTTCGGGCACGCAGGCCAGCACGGCCGAGGTGGGCCGCCCGTGCTCGTCGAACAGCTCCTCGGGCCGGTAGGAGCGCAGCCAGGCCTCCAGTTGGGCGAGGTGGGTGGGGTCGTCGCGGACCCGGTCCAGCGGTACCTGGTGGGCGCGCCAGGTGCCTTCGACGGGGAGACCGTCCACCTGGGCCGGGCCGGTCCAGCCCTTGGGGGTGCGCAGCACGATCGCCGGCCAGGCGGGGCGCCCGGTGGCGCCGCCCTCCCTCGCGGCCCGCTGGATGGCGGTGATCCGCTCCACGGCGGTGTCCAGGGCGGCCGCCATGGCCCGGTGGACCTGCGACGGGTCGTGCCCCGACACGTGGAGGGGTTCGTGTCCGTACCCGCGCAGCAGGGCGTCGAGCTCGTCCTCGGGCAGGCGGGCGAGGACGGTCGGGTTGGCGATCTTGTAGCCGTTCAGGTGCAGGATCGGCAGGACGGCGCCGTCGTGCACGGGGTCGAGGAACTTGTTGCCGTGCCAGGAGGCGGCGAGCGGACCGGTCTCGGCCTCGCCGTCGCCGATCACGCAGGCCACCAGCAGGCCGGGGTTGTCCAGGGCCGCGCCGTAGGCGTGGGACAGCGCGTAGCCGAGTTCGCCGCCCTCGTGGATCGAGCCGGGGGTCTCGGGTGCGACGTGGCTGGGTACGCCGCCGGGGAAGGAGAACTGCTTGAACAGCTTCGCCATGCCCTCGGCGTCCCGGGTGACACCGGGGTAGGTCTCGGTGTAGCTGCCCTCCAGCCAGGAGTTGGCGAGGACGGCGGGTCCGCCGTGTCCCGGGCCCCAGACGCAGATCGCCGAGAGGTCCCGGAGTTTGACGACCCGGTTGAGGTGGGTGTGCACCAGGTTGAGGCCGGGTGAGGTGCCCCAGTGGCCGAGCAGGCGGGGCTTGATGTGCTCGGGGCGCAGCGGCTCGCGCAGCAGCGGGTTGGCCATCAGGTAGATCTGGCCGGCCGCCAGGTAGTCGGCGGCCCGCCAGTGCGCGTCCAGCTCCTGGAGTTCCCGGTCGGACAGGCCGGCGGGCACCGGCGTCGGCGGTGAGGTGGCGGGCATGCTGGGGTCTCCTCGGGGGTCGTCGGGCACGGCGCTCAGCGCCCGGGGGCCTCACCCATCGTCACGATCCGGACACCGCCGCGGCCAGGGTCGACCGGGGCACCGCCGAGCCGTCAGGCCGGGACCAGTGACCCTGCCCACCGGGACCGCGCGGCCCTGGGCCCACGGCCTGCGGAGGGCGGAGGCTGGCGGAGCCCGCCGACCGGTGACACCGGTCGCCCCCGCCCGTACGCCCCTGACCCGCACGAGAACCGGAGCATCCCCATGAACACGTACGTCCTGGCCGGCGTGGACGGCTCGGCCGAGAGCACGGCCGCGGCGCGCTGGGCCGCCGCCGAGGCCGTCCGACGCGGCCTCACCCTGCGCCTGGTCCATGCCCGGACCTGGCTGGACGACGTCCACGCCGACCCGGGCCGGCCCGCCGACGTCCGCGCACTGACCGTCCGTCTGCTCTCGGACGCCGAGCGGGCGGTCCTGGACGCGTACCCCGGTCTGGAGATCCGGACGGAGCTGATCGGGGGCGCGGAGCCGATCGAGGCGCTGACCGGGGCCGCCTCCGACGCGGCACTGCTGGTCCTCGGTTCGCGGGGGCTCGGGGGCTTCACCGGCCTGCTGGTCGGATCGGTCGGTCTCGCCGTCGCCGGCCGGTGCGAGGTGCCCGCCGTCTTCGTCCGCGCCGGGGAGTCCGAGCGGCCCGGCGGCCCCGGCCGGCCCGAGGTGGTCGTCGGCGTCGACACCCGTTCCCCCTCCCCGGAGGTCGTCGAGTTCGCGTTCCGCGAGGCCGCCCGACGTGGGGCCGTCCTGCGCGCCGTCCACGGCTGGGAGCCGCCGCCGGTCTGGGGCTACCCCGGCTGGGTGCCCCCGCTGGCCGAGGCGGAGCAGTTCCGCGCGATCGAGGGCGAACTGCTCGGCGAGGCGCTGACCGGTTGGCGGGAGAAGTTCCCGGACGTCGAGGTGGTCGAGGACAGCCGGACCGGCACCGGTTCCTCCGCACTGGTGGAGGTCTCCTCCGGCGCCGCCGTCGTGGTGATCGGCCGGCGGCGCCGCCCGCACCACGTCGGGATGCGGCTCGGCCCGGTCGCCCACGCCGTCCTGCACCACGCCCACGCCCCGGTCACGGTCGTCCCGCACGACTGACCGGCCGCCCACCGGTGGTGGACCCCACGGCGGCGTGAGGTCCACCACCCTGCTCCGGCCACCGGTTCGTCCGGGCCCGGATCCGTGACCTCACGAGGGAGAAGCACACATGACGCGCTCTGTTATCACCGGAATCGACGGTTCGCCGCAGAGCGAGGCCGCGGCCCTGTGGGCGGCCGCTGAGGCTCGCCGCCGGGGCCGCGAGCTCCGCCTGGTGCACGCCTGGCCCTGGCTCCGGGCCGGCGAGGAGGACGCTCCGCGCCCCGGCGACCTGCGACCGAGGGCGCTGGACGCGCTCCACGAGATGGCCGACCGGATCCGGCGCGACCAGCCGGGTGTGCGGGTGGAGGCCGGCGTGATCTCGGACGATCCCGTCGACGGGCTGGTCGCCGCCTCGCGCGGACAGGAACTCCTGGTGCTCGGGTCCCGCGGACTCGGCGGGTTCGCCGGCCTCCTGGTCGGCTCGGTGGGGCTCGCGGTCGCGGCCCGCGCGCCCGTCCCGACGGTACTGGTGCGCACCGGACAGGCACCCGTCGAGCGGCCCGCGGCCGCCGGGGCGACCCGGGAAGTGGTGGTCGGTCTCGACGCCCGGGAACCCGGCGACGCCGTCCTCGAATTCGCCGTCGCCGAGGCCGGGCTGCGCGGCTGCCGGCTGCGCGTCGTCCACGGGTGGAGCCTGCTGCCCGCCTGGGCGTACGGCGGCCTGATGCCTCCTCAGGCGGACCTGAGGGTGCAGGAGGCCACCGAGGCGGCCCTGGTGTCCCCGGCCCTCACCGCCCTGAAGGAGAAGCACCCGGGCGTCGACATCGTCGACGACCTCCGCCTCGGCGGTGGTGCGGTGGCCCTGCTGGACGCCTCCGCCCGTGCCGACCTGGTCGTCGTCGGCAGGCGGGAGCGCCGTCACCACCTGGGAGCCCGCCTGGGTCCGGTGGCCCACGCCGTGCTGCACCACTGCGCCGCTCCGGTCACCGTGGTCCCCCACCCGTGAGCACCGCCCGCCCGAGCAGCGACAAGGAGTACCCGCCATGTCCGACCACCACCGTCCGGTCCGGTCCGGGAGCCCACCCTCCCGGCGGTGCGGCCACCTGCGCCGGGCTCTCGGCCGGGAGCGCAATCCGCTCTGCCGCACCCTCGACCGAGCCCGGAGCCGGGCGGTCGTGTTCACCGTCCTCGGGATCGCGCTCGCGGCACTCCTCGGGGCAGCCGCCGCCGTGACCCAGCTAGCCGCCGGCCAGCGGCAGGCCGCGGCCACCGCCGCGCGGCTGCACCGCGTCGAGGCCGTGGTGCAGGGCTCCGTCCGGAAGGCGGAGGCCAGCGTCGCCGGCGGGAGGGCCGTGCACCGCGCCGACGCGGCCTGGACCTTCCCCGGTGATCAGCGCAACACCGGAAGCGTCGACGTCCCCCGGAACACCGGACCCGGCGCCGCCGTCGGGATCTGGGTCGACCAGGACGGTCGCCCGGCCGCCGCGCCGCGGAGCACCGCCGACCTCATCGGCGACTCCGTGTGCCCGAACGTGTTCCTCTTCGGCGTGCTCGCCGTTCTCGCCTCCGCCGGGCTGGGCGCGAGGCTGAGCGTCCTCGACCGTCGCGCCGATCACGCGTGGACGCGGTCCTGGGCCCGGCTGGAGCCGGTCTGGAGCGGCCGCGCCTCGCGCGACGACCAGCAGAGCCGCCCCGACACGCCGTGCTGAACCCCCGGGGGTCGAGCGGGCCGCCGTCCGACCGCCCGGTTGCCCGATGCGGTCCGCCGACCGCCCCCGCTCCCCGGCCGGAACAGGGCCTCACGGCCCTATCGCCCCGGGCCCCGGTCACGTCAGACTGCACGGAGGTTCACAGGGCCTGCCGACGGGGCGGGCCCACGGGGTTGGAGCGGTGATGACGGACAGTCCGGCGGCCGGGGCGCAGAGCCCGGTGAAGGTGTTCCTCCTGGACGACCACGAGGTGGTGCGCCGTGGCGTCCACGACCTGCTGGACGCCGAACCGGGCCTCCGGGTGATCGGCGAGGCCGGGACGGTCGAGCAAGCGCTCGCCCGGGTCCCCGCGCTGCGCCCCGACGTCGCGGTGCTGGACATGCGGCTGCCGGACGGCGACGGCGTGACGGTCTGCCGCGAACTGCGCTCCCGCATGCCCGGCCTGGCCTGCCTGATCCTCACCTCGTTCGACGACGAGGAGGCGCTCCTGGACGCCATCATGGCGGGGGCCGCCGGCTACGTCCTCAAGCAGATCAGCGGCACCGACCTCGTCTCCGCCGTCCGCACCGTCGCCTCCGGCCAGTCGATGCTCGACCCCGGCGCCACCACCCGGTTGATGGCCCGCCTGCGCGGCGACGCCGTCGCCGAACAGAGCTCCGGCCTGCCCCAGCTCACCGAACGCGAGCGGGAGGTCCTCGCCCTGGTCGGCGAGGGGCTCACCAACCGCCAGATCGGCCAGCGGCTCTACCTCGCCGAGAAGACGGTCAAGAACCACATCTCCCGCCTGCTGGCCAAACTCGGCGTGGAACGGCGCGTCCAGGCCGCCCTGATCGCCACTCAGACCGCGGTGGCCGCCCCCGCGCGGCCGCCCGGTCGGCCCGGCCGCTGAACCGGCCATCCCGGGACACCCGCCCCTACCGTGCAGGCCCGGTCGGCGCCTCACCGGGGACGTACCGGCGGGCCGACTCCGTACGCGCTCATGCCGGCGGGCCACCGCCCGCCCCGGCCGGGTTCGGTCCCGGCCGGGTTCGGTCCCGGCCGGGTTCGGTCCCGGCCGGGTTCGGTCCCGGCCGGGTTCGGTCCCGGCCGGGTTCGGTCCTTGCCGGGTTGCGGCCCGCCGGCGCCTCGGGGGCGGGTCGGCAGGCGGCCCTCACCGCCGGGTGCATCCGGGGGAGACGGACGCGGCGTGGGAGGCTGTCGGTCGTACGCGCCCCCGATCCCGACCAGGAGCCCGCCCCATGAACCGTCCGCCGGCCGCCGCCCCGCGCCTCGACGCCACCGTCTCCGGGGATCCGGGCGGCATCCTGGACGCCGCCGAGCAGGCCGAACGGCGGGGCATGGACCGGCTGATGGTCCCCGAGACCGCCTACGACCCGTTCCTCCAACTGGCCCGGGCCGCCGACCGGACCAGCGGCATCGAGCTGGCCACCGGCGTCGCGGTCGCCTTCGCCCGGACGCCGATGACGCTCGCCTACCAGGCGTGGGGCCTGCACGCGGCCTCCGGCGGACGGGCCGTCATCGGCCTCGGCTCGCAGGTCAAGCCGCACATCGAGAAGCGCTTCGGCATGCCCTGGGGCCAGCCCGCCGCCCGGATGCGCGAGTACGTGCACGCGGTGCGGGCGATCTGGCACAGCTGGCAGACCGGGGAGCGGCTGCGCTTCCGCGGCGACTTCTACACCCACACCGTCATGACGCCGGTCTTCGCCCCCGACCCGGTCCCGGCCGGCGTGCCGCGGATCCTGCTGGCCGGCGTCGGGCCGCTGATGGTCCGGACGGCCGGGGCGGTCGCGGACGGCTTCCTCAGCCACCCCTTCACGTCCGTCGGCTACCTGACCGGGCAGGTGCTGCCCGCCCTCGCCGAGGAGCGGGCCCGGGCCGAGGCCGAGGGCGCCGCCTGGACCGGCCGGCCGTTCGAGGTCGTCGGCCAGGTGCTGACCGCCACCGGGCGCACCGAGGAGCAGCTGCGCGCCAACCGGGCCGCGCTGTGCGAACGCCTCGCGTTCTACGCCTCCACCCCCGCCTACCGGCCGGTCCTCGCCCACCACGGCTGGGAGGACCTCCACGAGGAGCTGCACCGGCTGTCGCTGCGCGGGCGGTGGACGGAGATGGCCGCGCTGGTCGACGACGACCAGGTGTTCGACACCTTCGCGGTCGCCGGTCCGGTCGAGGACGTCGCCCGCGCGATCCACGGCCGCTGGGCCGGCCTGGCCGACCGGATCTCCGTCAGCCAGCCCGATGCCGCCGACCCCGGCCTGGCCCTGGACGTGCTCGACGCCGTCCGCGCCCTCGGCTGAGCGCTGAGCACCGCGCCCTGGGCGGCTCGGCGCCCCGGGCGCCGGGGACCCGGGCCGGCTCGGGGCCAGGCGGCTTCGCCGTGGACGTGCACGTCGTGGGCGTCGTGCAGGCCGTCCATGGTGGTCCGGTCCGCCTCGCCGCGGGCGATCCGGCCCAACCGGCGGAAGTAGTCGGAGCGGACGACGCCCTTGTGAGCAGGGCGAAGAACTCGGCCGGGCCGTCCGGGGCGGCGCCGATGGCGTAGACGGAGCCGGGCGCGACGACGGCCAGACCGCCCCGGCCGACCCGGGTGAGCTCGCCGTCCAGCAGGAACGCCATGGTCCCGCCCAGGACGTGGAAGGATGTTGCCGAGCTTCTTGATGTCGACGTGGACCAACTCGCCCGGTACGGCGCGTTCGTAGCACCGCACCGGGCGGCCGGTGGCGCGGTCCAGATGGGCCGGGCGGGCGAGTCGGTAGCGGACCAGGGCCCGGTGCACGGTGACCGGGTTGAGCCGCAGCAGGTAGGCGATGCGGGCCGGCCCCAGCGGCGCAGGACGCGGACCTTGATGATCCGCCGCTCGGTCCGCGGGTGCGGGCGTCGCGGGCTGCGGTGGGGCCGGCTGGAGCGGCCACTCATGCCGGCCTCGCCGAGCGCGCGGTAGCGGTCGGCCCAGCGCTTGGCCGTGGTGGGTGAGACCTGGAAGCGCTCGGCGGCGCGCCGCAGCGGCCAGCCGTCCTCGACCACACAGCGGGCCGGACGCAGGCGTCCGGTCTCGGTCAGCGGTGCGTTGCGGTGTGGCATGAGGGCCTTCCTGGCTGTAGGTGCAGATGTCGCAATCCACACCGCGCCAGAAGGTCCTCACTCATTTCGAGATCACCGCGCCGTGAACCCCGTCACCAACCTCCATGGTCAGTAAGCGGCTGGACGCAGTCCGCTCGGGGGCGCTGGACGCCGCACTGATCCGCGGTGAGGAGCGGCTGCCCGGGCTGGAGTTCGTGCCGCTGTGGGAGGACGCGCTGCTGGTCGCCCTCCCGGCGGGCCATCCGCCGGCTGGACGGGAGCGGCCGGGCCCCGCCGACCTGGCCCGCCGGCCTGCCGGTGCGGCTCGCGCCACGGGAGCGCAACGCGGCCTTCCACGCTCTCGCCACCCTGGCCGGGCTGGCCGCGGACGCGGCCGCCGGAGCGCCGTCCTGGACGGTATTCGACGAGGTCCGGCCGCTGCCGGCGACGCGCAGGGGCGCCCTCCGCGCCTGGGACG
>NZ_JBHXTG010000024.1:43017-63220 GCF_042677465.1 Kitasatospora sp. NPDC127111 | reverse complement strand
ACGGCCCGGCGTCGGCCACCTTCCTCGTCCACCGCGACGGCCGGGACCCCGGCGCGCCGCCCGCGCCGCCCGTCCTGTCCGTGGTGCCCGCGCTGGCCGCGGACGCGGCCGCCGGAGCGCCGTCCTGGACGGTGTTCGACGAGGTCCGGCCGCTGCCGGCGACGCGCAGGGGCGCCCTCCGCGCCTGGGACGGCCCGGCGTCGGCCACCTTCCTCGTCCACCGCGACGGCCGGGACCCCGGCGCGCCGCCCGCGCCGCCCGTCCTGTCCGTGGTGCCCGCGCTGGTCCGGGCGCTGGTGGGGGCGGGCGGACTCCGGGCCGGGGGCGGTACCCAGGATTCGGCGTGGGGGTTGGGTAGCGGTACGCATTGATTCGCCGACGGCCGGGCCGCTTTGCTGGAGGCCTCCGCACGAAGCCCCCGTCCCCCCGATGCCACCGGAGGCCTCCATGACCCGCCGCGAACGTTTCCGGCTCTACGCCCAGGAGCACTTCACCGCCCTCGACGACCCCGGGCTGGTGCACCCGGCCCGCCGCGGTGCGGCCGTCCGGCAGACCCGCCTCGCCAGGCTGGCCCGGCTTGCCCGGCTCGCCGAGCGCGCCGGCCACCACCGGCGCTGACTGCTGGCTGCTGACCATTGACCGCTGACCGCTGACCGCTGACCGCGCGAGTGACGCGCGCCGCTCGCCCCGCGGGTGACCGCCGTCAGGCTGCGGGCCCGTCAGGCGCGCGGGCCGTCCGGGACGCGGGTGGCGGTGCCGGTGTCCCCGTCCTCGACGGCCGCCAGGGCCTCGCGCAGCTCCGCGCGGCCGACGCCGAGCTTGCGGAGCGCGCTCGCCACGTGGTGCTCGACCGTCCGCGGCGAGAGGAAGAGCGCCCGGGCGATGTCCTGATTGGCCGAGCCCTGGGCGGCCAGGGCCGCGACCTGCCGCTCGCGCGGGGAGAGCCGCTCGCCGTAGCCGCGCCGGCCCGGTGACGCGGCCCGGCCGAGGCCGAGGTCGCGGCGCAGGCGTTGGCAGCGGGCCGCGTCCGAGGCGGCCCCGAGGGCCAGGTAGGCCTGTTCGGCGGCGGCCATCCACTCCCCCGCCGCGGCGCGGTCGCGCCCGGTCGGCGGGACTCCGTCCGGTGTGGCGCCGTCCGGTGCGGCGCCGTCGGGTGCGGCGCCGGCCAGCGCGACTGCGGCCCGTTCCTCGGCCCGGGCCGCCTCGTAGGGGCGGCCGATCTCCCGCCACCGGTCGCGGGAGCGGGTGAACGCCTCGGCCGCGTCCGCCGGGTCGTCCTCGCCCGCGAGCAGGCCGCGGGCGAAGTCGAGCGCGGCCACGGCGGCCGGGGCGTCCCGGCCCTCCAGGCCCCGCGCCGCATCCTCGGTCAACCGGACGGCGGCCGGGCGGTCGCCCTCGGCGAGGAACGCCTCGACCGCGACCGGCAGCAGTTCGGCCGCGCGCGCCCACGCCCGCGCGTGCCGGAGCGCGGTGACGGCCGGGGCGAGCGTGACCGCGGCCTGCGCGGAGTCGCCCTCGGCGAGCTGCAGCCCGGCCAGGCCGGCGGCGGCCCGCACGGCCGCCGTCACCTGGGACTCGCGGTCCCCGTACGGCGCCGCCGCGGCGAAGTGGCGGCGCGCATCCGCGAGCCGGCCCCGGGCGGCCGCCAGCCGGCCCAGCAGCAGGGCCCGCTCGGCGCCGGCCATCGCGAGGTCGGGGAACTCGGCGCCCAGCGCGGCGAACCGTTCCTCCAGCCCGGCCCAGCGCCCGTCCAGCCCTTCGAGCCGCAGCAGCGCGATCCGGCTGTAGCACTCCAGGTAGGGGATGGCGGCCCGCCGGGCCAGTCGTCGGCTCTCCTCCAACAGGCGCGCGGCGCGGCGGTCGTGGCCCAGTTCGACCGAGATCTCGCCGACGTTGTAGAGCGCGCGGGTGGTCTGCCGGACGATCTCGGCCCGGTCCGCGCTGCGCGGCAGCTCCTCCAGCAGCGGCCACACCGCCGGGTCGCCCTCGCGCGCCAGGAAGGTCAGCCGGGTGGCGCGCACCGCGGCGGCCACCTCCTCGTCCGGTCCGGCGGCCAGCGTGCGCTCCGCCCGGTCCAGCCATTCCCAGGCGCGCTCGGCCGCGCCGTCGCGCTCGTTCATGGCGAGCGCCACCATCGCCCGGGCCGCCCGCGCCGGCCGCTGCTCCAGCTCCTCCAGCGACTCCTCGATCCGGGCGAAACCGGCCCGGTCGCCGCCCTGAATGGCCATCAGGATGCCGAGGGTCAGCCGGATCTCGCCGCGATCGGCGACCGGCAGCCGCCGGTCGGCGATCATCCCGGTGAGGATGCCGACGCTCGCCGCCGAGTCCACGCCGTTGGCGGCGATCCGGGCCAGGGCGAGGGCGGCGCGGCCCCGGCGCCGGGGGTCGAGGTCCGGCTCGTCGAGCAGCTTCCGCAGCAGCGCACCGGCGCTGCCGGCGTCCCCCAGCGCGACCGCCTGGTCGGCGGCGGCCTCGGCCACCTCCTGCCACACCGCCCGGTCGCCGAGCGCCAGGGTGTGGTGGGCGATCTGCACGAGCGGGCGCGGCTCGCGCGTGCCCAGCGCGCCGACCGCCCGGCGGTGCAGGGCGGTGCGCTGCGGGCCGGGCAGCCGTCGGTAGGCCACCTGCTGCGCCAGCACGTGCCGGAAGCCGTAGTGGGCCGGCGGGTTCTCGCTGAGCACGGCCGCGCGCAGGGCCTCGGTCAGCCCGTCCGCGGTGGCCCGCGGGTCGAGGCCGGCGACCGCGCCGAGCAGCTCCTCCCCCGCCGGCACGCCGAGCACGGCCGCGGCCGCCACGACCGCCGAGGCGTCGGGCGTCAGGGCCGCGAGCCGTTCGGTGACCGCGTCGCGCAGGCCGCGCGGGACCTCCGAGTGCTCCAGGTCGGCGGCGAGGTCCGCGGCGTCGGTGAGCCCGCCGGGGCCGCGCTGTTCGCACAGCGTGATCAGGTCCTCCTCGGCGACCAGCGGCAGGCCTTCGCAGCGGTCGAACAGCACCCGGGTGAGGGCGGCCGTCGCCCGCGACCCCAGGGCGGCGCGGGCCAGTTCGCGGACCTCGTCCTCGGCCAGCGGGCGCAGCCGGAGCAGTGCCCCGCCCACGCCGCCCGGGCGCCGGTAGGCGGCCCCGAGGACGGGGGTGTCCGGCGGCAGGTCCTCCGCGCGGTAGGTGAGGACCAGCGCCAGCCCCGGCGGCATGTCCCGGGCGAGCAGCAGGAGCAACTCACGGGTGGCGTCGTCGACCCAGTGCAGGTCCTCGATGACCAGGACCACCTCGCCGAGCACGCCCAGCAGGGCGCGCACCGCCTGAACCAGGAGGTGACGGCCGGGCAGCCCGTCGCCCGCGCCCGGCGGGTGGGGCGGGAGCCGGTCGGCCAGGTCGGGCAGCAGCGGGCGCAGTGCGCCGGCGCTCGCCGGGATGCGGCCGGCGGGCGGCAGGAGCGGGCCGACGGCCCGCAGCGCGTCCACCACGGGGCCGAAGGGCAGCGGCTCGCGCAGCGGGTGGCAGAACCCGGTCAGCACCCGGCGGCCGGCGGCGGCGACGGCCGCCATGGCCTCGGTGACCAGGCGGGACTTGCCGATGCCGGCCTCGCCCTCGACCAGGACCACGGCGGGCGGATGGAGCACCGCCTCGGTGAGGCGGGCGAGCTCCGGCCGCCGCCCCACGAAGCCGAATCCCGCGCCGGGCGCACCCGTACCGGGTCCGGCGGGCGCGGCGGGCTCGGCCGGCCGGCTCACGGGCGCCCCACCGGTCCGCACGGACGGCGCTCGCCGGGGACGCGGAAGGGTGCGGAGGCCATGGGCCCATCATGCCGTGGCCGCTGCCGGGCGAACCCGCCGGGGTGGTGGATTCCTGCGGGCTTCCTGCGGGATCGCTGTGGGCTTCCTGCGCCCTCCCTCCCTCCCTCCCTCCGGGCGGGAGCCGGAGCGCGGGCATGCGGACGCCCCGGCCGCGTGGTGCGGCCGGGGCGTCCGGGTGCCGGGGACCGGTCAGCCGTTCGACTTGCTGAAGGCCTCCAGCCAGCTGAGCTTCGGCCCGAAGAGGCCGACCGAGGCCGAACCCGTCGCGAGCCCGGACTCCGACGACGGCTGCGGGGCCGAGCCGTACGCCATCGCCGACGTCGGCACGGCCACCATGGCGGCAGCCGCCAGCACCGCGGTGGCGGCGACCTTGCAGAGCGTTCCACGAACGGACATCTCATGACCTCCAGGTCATCGCTGCTCGTCAATCTGCCCGGCTGGGCAGTCCGGGCCCGGACCGGGCCTCGGAGACACCCCGCGAGGGGGCACGCGAGCCACGTTTGCACACGAACGCTCAGCGGCCCGCCCGTGCCGCCACCCGGGCGGCCCGAACGGGTGACAGGAATCCCCCGCCCGGCCGAGCGAACCGCCCGCCCCCGGCTCAGGTCAGCGGGCCGTCCAGCAGCACGCGGGCGGCGGCGAGTTCGGCGGCGGCCGCCTCCTGGGTGGCCTCCAGGTGCGCATGACTGCCGGGACCGACCGGGATGCGGACCGGAAGCGGTCCGGGGGTGGCGACGATGCGCAGCACCAGCCGGGCGAAGTCCTCCGCCCGCCCGACCGTCGGCCCCTCGGTCATGGTGGCGAGCAGGCCGCGCATCGGGTCGGTGAAGGACGCGTAGTGCGGCGAGCGCCCGGCGGCGTCGGTGAGCGAAGCGCCGTAGCGGGTCGCGTAGCCGCCCGGCTCCAGGGCGGCCACGCGGATGCCGAACGCCTCCGCCTCCGCGGCCAGCGCCTGCGTCATGCCTTCCAGGGCGTGCTTGCCCGTGACGTACGCGGCCAGGCCGGGGAAGGCCGTCCGGCCGGCCAGCGAGGAGACGTTGAGGATGTCCCCGGCGCCCTGCGCGCGCATCACCGGCAGGACCAGCCGGGCCAGCCGCCACGGGCCGACCACCAGGGTCTCCAGCTGGTCGCGCAGTTCATCGTCCGTCACCTCCTCCACCGCGCCGAACACGCCGTTGCCCGCGTTGTTGACCAGGACGTCCAGCCCGCCGAGCCGGTCCACGGCGTGCGCCACCGCGGCCTCGCACTGCCCGCCGTCCCGGACGTCCAGCACCGCCGGGAGGATCCGGTCCGGGCTGGCTCGCACCAGCTCCTCCAGGTCCGCGGGCCTGCGCGCGGTGGCCACCACCCTGTCCCCCGCCTCGGCGGCGGCCGCCACCAACGCGCGCCCCAGGCCGGACGAGCAACCGGTCACCAGCCAACGCCGTGTCATGCGTGTCCCTTCGGTCGGACGATCGTGCCCGGCCACCGTGCCAGCACCGGCCCCGCCCGGCCAGGCTCCCCGGCACCCTGGTCCCGGCGCACAGGCGCACCCGGGGTGGTGCGCCGCTTGGCCGCGCGCCTACCGGATTCGGCCGGCCTCGGCGCCGTCCGGACGTCGAGCGCCTGGACGCCCGCGGCGACGGCCGCCCCGACCAGCAGGCCGCGCCGGCTCAGCGCCGGGGCGCGGCGCTGCTGCGGGACGGGTGACGCGTGCGTCGTGGACGGCACCATTTCGAGATCCCTGGACCTGTTCCGCGCGTCGGAACACCTGATCCACATCTCGTCACGATGCGGTGGAACCGCCGTGAACGTCGGGCGACTTCTTGCCGCCGGTGCCCGGCGCCGAGGCGGTCAGCACGCCCGGGAGTCCGGAGAGTCCGAGCAGTCCGGAGAGTCCGAGCAGTCCGAAGAGTACGAAGAGTTCGAGGGCTTCGAGGCGGCCGGACGGCCCGGGGGCCGTGCCCCGGCGCGGGTGTACCGGCCCGGGGTGACGCCCAGGACGCGCTTGAAGTGCCGGGTGAGGTGCGGCTGGTCGTAGAAGCCCGCGGCGGCGGCGACCTCGCCCGGTGGCTGTCCGCCGAGCAGCAGCCGGCGGGCCAGGTCGACCCGGCGGGACATCACGTACTGGTGGGGCGCGATGCCGAAGGCGGCGCTGAACGCGCGCACCAGGTGGGCGGGGTGGGCGTGCAGCAGACGGGCGGCCTGGTCCAGGGTGGTGCGTTCCAGCAGGTGCCCGTCGAGGAGGTCGCGCAGGTCCCGGGCGAGGCCGTGGCCGGGGACGGGACCGCCGGCGGCGAGCCGGGGGCGCAGGTGCTCGCGCAGCCGGTCGCCGATGAGGGCCAGCCGGCTCTCCGCCTCGAGTTCGTCCCCGGGGTGAGCGAGGGCCGTGTGCAGCTGCCCGATGCGCCGGCGCAGGACGGGGTCGGTCAGGTCCGGGCCGTCGACGGCCGGCCCGATGAAGCTCGCGTCCAGCTGCGTCATGTCGAGGTAGAGCACCCGCTTGCGGAAGCCGCCCGCGGTGGCCGGGGCGCCGTTGTGCGGGACCAGCGGCGGGAGCAGGCTGACGGTGTCGTCCGGCGTGCCCCGTTCGTGGCGGTCCAGTTCGTAGCGGACCGCGCCGTCGTCGACGATCAGCAGGGTCCAGGCGTCGTGGACGTGCATCGGGTACGTGTGCTCGGTGAAGTGGGCGTGGAGGACCTCCACGACGCCCGGGACCGACGGGCGCCACGCCTGGATCTGCTGCGGGGCCGCCATGCAAAGAACGTACAAGACGGCGCGGCCGGGCACCGGGCAGTCTCGGATCATGAGAACGGAAGAGAACGCACCCGTCCGCTTCGACACGAAGATCGCCGTGCTGCTGCGCGAGGACCTCGAACCCTGGCAGCGGCTGAACGTGACCGCCTTCCTGGTCAGCGGGCTCGGCACGGCCGCGCCCGAGGTGATCGGCGAGCCGTACCTGGACGCGGACGACACCGCGTACCTGCCGATGTTCCGCCAGCCCGTGCTGGTCTTCGAGGGGACGAAGGAGACGCTGACCGCCGCGCACGGCCGTGCGGTGTCCCGGTCGCTGCCGACGGCCGTGTTCACCTCGGACCTGTTCGCCACCGGCAACGACCGGGACAACCGGGCGGCCGTCCGGGCGGTGGGCACCGGGCAGCTCGATCTGGTGGGCATGGCCGTCCACGGGCCGCGGAACGCGGTGGACAAGGTCCTCAAGGGAGCCCGGATGCATCCCTGACGGGTCCGGTGCCGGCCGCACCCCCGGCCCCCGGCCTCGCCGACCTCACCGGCTTCATCCGCGAGGGGCTCAGCGGAACCTCACGCGTCAGGCCCGAGGCCGCCGCGTCGTCCACTCCTGCAGCGGACGGCCCTGGGGGGCCTGCCGGCGAGTCAGGCCCAGGGCAGCGCCGCGCGGGTGCGCCAGTAGGCCTCGGCGGGCTCGGCGAGGGGGGCGAGCTCGGCGAGCTGCGCCTCGTCGAGGTGGAGGTCGGCGGCGGCGAGGTTGGAGGCCAGCTGCTCCGCCGTGGCCGCCCCGGAGAGCACCACGTCCGCCCACGGCTGGGCGGCCACCGCGGCGAGGGCGAGCGCGTCGCAGGAGGCGCCCGCACGGGCGGCGACCGTCCGCAGGGCGGCGGTGTCCGGTCCGGTGGCGTTGCGGTCGGCCAGCCGGCCGTTGGCCATGCCCTCCTTGACCACCACCAGCCACCCGGCCGCGTGCGCCGCCGCCAGCGCGGGCCCGGCGGACGGCTCCAGGACGTTCCAGGTCGACTGCACGGCGGCGAACAGCGGCCGCCCCGCCACGGTCAGCTCCAGCGCCGCCCGGACGGTGTCGGCCTGGGCCGGGCCGCTGGTGGACAGGCCGACCCGGACGCCCTCGGCGGTGAGGCCGGCCAGCCGCTCGTGCAGGGCGGGGTCGGTCAGCGCCGGGCTGTCCGGGGTGACGGAGTGCACCAGGTAGACGTCCAGACGGGAGCCCAGCAGGGCCCGGGTCTCCTTGAGCTGACGGTCGAAGACCTCCGCCGTGTGCTCCTTGACCTCGTGCACCGGCACGCCGGAGGTCCGCCAGTCGGCGGTGTAGGTGTAGCCCCACTTGCTGCCGACCGTCACCTCGGCGGCCGCGGCCGGGCGGGCGTCGAGCCACTGGGCGACGAACTCCTCGGCCCGGCCGTACGACCGGGCGGTGTCGAAGTAGCGCACGCCGGCCGCGTAGGCGGCGTCGAGCAGCTCGTGCGTACGGCGCCGCAACGCCTCGACGGTGCGCTCGGCCGGCAGGTCGGCGTCGCGGCCGAGGGTGATGTAGCCGGGCCGGCCGACGGCGGCCGTGCCCAGGCCGAACCGGGTGAGCGACGGCCGGGAGGTGGATCCGGGGGCAGGTGCGGCCGGCATGGCTTGGTCCCTTCGACGGTTGCGGACGGACGGGTGCTCCGTGCGCACCCGTCCGTCGGCACCCTATCCAGCGGTCGTGCCCGCGCCACCCGCCGCGACCTGGGACGACCGGGCGGCGCGGGGGCCGGGGGGCGGGCACGGCGGATGCGGCCTGGCGCGGCGTCAACGGGCTTTACCGGGGCTTTGCGCTTGCTCTACAGTTCTGTAGAGACCTGCCGCCGGTCCGGCACGGGCCGCCCGGCCCGCCCCCGGTGGCACCCTGTCAGCCCGACCCCGGCACCCACTCCACGACACGGGAAGCAGCACGCATGAGCACCAACGATCCGTCGGGTTACGGCTACCCGACCGGCGGTCAGAACCCGTACGGGCCCCAGAACCCGCACGGGCAGCAGAATCCGTACGGGCCGCAGGACCCGTACGGCCAGCAGGCGCCCTACGGACAGCAGTCCCCGTACGGCCAGGCCCCCTACGGGCAGCAGCCGCAGGGCGGTTACGGCGCGCCGCCGTTCGGCCAGCCGCCGCAGGGCGGATGGCCGCACTGGCTGCCCCCGGCCGGCGCCTACGGCGGTGCGCCGATACCGGGCACGCGTCAGCTCGCCCCGCTCGGCGAGCGGTTCCTGGCGCGACTGATCGACGTGCTCGTGCTGCTGGTGCCGAACCTCGTACTCTTCCTCACCCTCGGCAACTCGTTCCTGTACGCGGCCCTGGCGGCCGTGGTCACCTTCGGCTACGAGGCCGCGATGCTGATGACCCAGGGCGGCCAGACGGTCGGCAAGAAGGTCATGAAGCTGCGCGTCGTCGACCTCGGGCACGGCGGGCCGTCGACCGAGGGCGGCCACCTGACCCGCGCCGCGGTCTACGCCCTCCCCGGCGCCGTGTACTGCGTCGGTTCGCTGTTCTCCCTCCTGAACGTGCTCTGGCCGCTGTGGGACAAGCCGCTCCAGCAGGCGCTGCACGACAAGGTCGCCAAGACGCTGGTCGTCAAGGAGGGCTGACCTCCCGCCGGGACACCGCCGAGCCGCCCCTCCCCCGCCGGAGGGGCGGCCTTTGCGTGCCGGGGGTCTTCCCTTCGCGGGCCGAAACCTCGTCCAATGGGTGGCGCCAGTAAAATTCCACTCGCAAGGAGCCCGTGTGCGCAGGAACAGGTTGGCCGCCGCCATCCTCACAGGTGTCATGTCCATGTCCATATTCGGAGCCGTACCGGCCGGGGCGGCACCCGCCGACGGGCCGGCGGTACGGGGGCAGCGGGTCGAGGTGTTCGCCGAGGACGGCGGCATCACCCGGGCCGAGGTCTCCCCCGTCTCGCCGTACCTCACCGGCCGGCCCCCGGCCCTCGCGGGCGACGGCGCCGTCACACCGATCGTCACCAACGGCGGCACGGACACCAAGCTGGACGTGGTGGTGATCGGCGACGGCTACACCGCCGGGGAGCAGGAGAAGTTCCGCGCCGACGCCGCCGCCAAGTGGCGTGAGCTCAGCGCCGTCGAGCCCTACGCCACCTACCGCGGACTGTTCAACGTCTGGGCGGTGGACGCCGTCTCGGCCGAGTCGGGCGTCACCGGGGACCCCGACCGGGCCACCGTCCGCGACACGGCGCTCGGCTCCTACTTCTGGTGCGACGACGTCGAGCGGCTGCTCTGCGTGGACGTCAAGGCCGTGGAGCGGTACGCCGCGAAGGCCCCGCAGGCCGACCTGGTCCTGGTGGTCGCCAACACCGCCAAGTACGGCGGCGCCGGCTACAACGACGTGCAGTCCCCGCTCGGGTACGAGGGCATCGCGACCGTGGCCGGGGGCAACAGCCGCTCCGGGCAGATCGCCGTGCACGAGACCGGCCACTCGCTCGGCAAGCTCGCCGACGAGTACTTCTACGACGGCCAGGGCACCTACCAGGGCGCCGAACCCACCGAGTCCAACATCAGCACGCTGACCGCCGACCGGATGCGCGACGAGCGCGCGAAGTGGTACCGCTGGCTCGGCCGGACCTCGCCGGACGGCGGAACCGTCGGCACCTACGTCGGCGGCGGCTACTACCCCGCCGGGCTGCAGCGGCCCACCGAGAACTCGATCATGCGGTCGCTCGGGCGCGAGTTCAACCTCCCCGGCCGGGAGGCCATGATCGCCGGGTTCTACCGGCACGCCGCGACCGTCACCAGCACCACGCCCGCCGGCACCACACTCGACTCCGCCGGCCGGCTGACCGTCGAACTGCCCGTCCCCGGGACGACCCTGCGCTGGTACGAGGACGGGCGCGAACTGGTGCAGCTGCGCGACCGCACCACGATCCCGCTCTCCGCGTTCGGTCTCGCCGCCGCCCCGCGCGGCATCGGCCACCGGCTCACCGCCGTGGCGACCGACCCCACCCCGGCGGTGATCGACCCCGCGCTGCGGCCCTCGCTCACCACCTCGCTGTCCTGGTGGGTGACCGGCTGACGCCGTGACCACCCGTGACCGCCCGGGGCCGCCGCCCCGGCCCCGGGCGGTGCGCCTCCGGGCAGTGCGCCCGCACCTGCCGCGTGCGCCACAACCCGTCACCCGCGGAGTCTCCGACTTCTCGCTCGCCCCGGTGCCCGGCCGGCGGAACCGCCCGGTCACCGTGCGCACGGGCCGGAGCGGGGCCGCCGTCACCGTGCGCGCCCGCCGCGCGGACGGGCCCTGGCGCCCGGTCCGGCTGGCGCCGCTGCCGGCGGACGCGGCGGCGACGGCCGGGCCGGCCCACGGGAAACGAGTGGACACCGCAGCGGCAGGGCATGTGACGATGACGCGCCCACACCCGAAGAGCCATGACCACCCGGAGTGCACGTGGAGTTCGTCGACCTGGCCGCGCGGATCGGTTCGGTGACCGGTGTCATCAGCCCCACCCGCTACCTCCGGCAGCTGCCGGAGCTCGCCGGAAGCCTCCCGCCCGGGGCGCGCGCCTTCGCCACCGACCCCGATCACTACGCCTTCGGCTCGATGCGCTGCACCAAGGACCTGACGCTGCACCAGCTCGGACCGATCGAGGACGAACCCGTCGACCTCGAAGCGCACTTCCGGCACAACTGCTGGAAGCACGACGAGGACCTGGTCATCCGGTACCAGGGCGTCGTGGACGTCCGGATCGAGACCCCTCGGGGTGCCGACCGGGCCGACCTCGACACCGTGATCCTGGACGAGATCCTCCCGCACGAGCACGGCTGCTCCCACGAGATCGCCTTCCGGCCCGGCACACTGATCGTCACCTGCCGGGACCTCATCGCCACCTGGGTCGATGCGGACTGCCCGGACAAACCCTGAGCCACAGAGGGAGATGGAGACGGACATGGGTGACCACGGCACCGTGTCCCCGGCGCACCGCCGGGGGCTGGCCGACGAGGTGGCGGACCGCGTCCGGGAGGCCGTCCTCGGCGGCGCCTACCCGCCCGGCTCGCAGCTTCGCGAGGTGGAGCTGGCCGCCGCGCTGCGGGTGAGCCGAGGCCCGGTCCGAGAGGCGCTGCGGGTGCTGGAGCGCGAGGGCCTCGTGCACTGCGAGTGGCACCGCGGCACCACGGTGACGACGTTCTCCCCCGAGGACGTCGCCGAACTCGACAGCCTGCGCGGCACGCTGGAAGGCCTGGCCGTGCGGCGCGTCGTCGAGCTCGCCTCCGACGAGGAGATCGCCGCCATCCGCCGGGCCGCCGACCTGACCGAGCACGCCACCGACGAGCACGCGACGGTCCGCCTCGACATCGCCTTCCACGACGCCGTCTTCGCGGCCGCCCACCATCGCCGGCTGGAGGAGGCGTGGGAGGCGATCCGGGGCCAGGTCCACCTGTCCCTGCTGACCCGGACCGGCCGCAGCGGCGAGGCGTACCTCGCCCGCGTCCCGGCGGAGCACTGCCAGCTGGTCGCGGCGCTGGAGGCCCGGGACACCGGCCGGGCCCTCGACCTCGTCGCCGCGCACCGCCGGCACCCGGTGGAGGTGCTCACCGGCTCGACCGACCCGGCCTGACCCTCCCGAGGGGGCCCTGGGGCCTTCTGCCTCCCGGCCTTCAGCCGAAGCCGAAGCGGCCGGCCGTCGTCACGTCGAGGGTGTCCTTGAGCATCGCGAGCGCCGCGCCGACCGGGCTCGACCGGCCGCCGCTCACCGTGATGTCGCCCGCCTCCGGGCAGCCGTAGACGACGGCCTTCTCCGGACCGGCCAGGGCGTGGAGCGGATCGCCCGGCGCGGTCTCCTCCAGCCCGACGCGGACCACCAGCGGCTCGTCGAGGCTCGCCCTCGCCACCGCCCGCAGCCGGTGCCCGCGCGCGGCCGCGGCCAGGGCCGCCTGGGCGGTGCGCCCGTCCACCGGCTCCGTCCGCACCCGCACGGCCGACGGTTCCCACCCCCACAGCAGGGCCGCCAGGAGCCGCACCTTGGTGGCGGCGTCCTCGCCCGACAGGTCGGCCGAGGGGTCGGCCTCGGCGATGCCCCGCCGCTGCGCCTCGCCGACCGCCTCCGCCAGGGACTCCCCCGCCGCCAGGCGGTCGAGGACGAAGGTGGCGGTCCCGTTGGGGCAGGCTCGGACGGAGCGGCAGCCGAGACCGCGGACGCCCGCCCGCGCCAGGTCGGCCGTCGGCAGCGCGGCCCCGGTGGCCCCGGAGATCCTGATCAGGCTGCGGCCGGCCTGCGCGGCCTCGCCGAGTTCGCGCCAGTGGGTGAGCAGGTGGCCCTTGGCCGCGGTGACGACGTGGACCCCGCGGCGCAGGGCCAGGGCGGCCTCCTCGGCGGCCTGCCGCCGCACCGCCGGCGAGGAGGGCAGCGCCTGTACCAGGACGCGCGCGCCGCTCCGGTCGAGGGTCTGCTCCAGCGGCACCGGCGGCCCCCAGGCCGGGCGCGGCGGCACCGGGTCGCCCGGGTTCACCAGGCAGTGCGCGGAGGCGGTCCGGACGGCGGCGAGCCGCAGCCGGACCGAGTACCGCCGGGCGAGCTCCTCGCCCCGCGTCCGCAGCAGGTCGGCGTAGGCGCGGCCGACCGGGCCGTGGCCCGACAGCACCACCGCGACGTCCTCCGGTGGACTCGGCACGGCGGCAGGCGTCATGGCGGGGCGTCTCCTTCGGTGGTGGCCGCGGGGGCGGGCGGCGGGGAGCCGGACTGGTGACGGCGTGTCAACGGATGATCGTACCGGCACCGTCCGGGGGCGCCCCGGCGGCGGCCCGGTCGGGAGCCCCGCCGGGAGCCCGGTCAGGCGGCGGGACGGGCCGGCTCCGGGGTGGGCGCGTCGTCGCGGGCGGGCGTGCGGGGCACCGGGGCAGGGGCGCGTTCGCCGCCGCGGACGACGGCCATGCCGGCGGTGACCACGCAGATCACGCCGAGGAGGCCGAGCGGTCCCGGGATCTGCCCGAGGACGGCGGCCCCGATGGCGAGGGCGATGGCCGGTTCGAGGCTCAGCAGGGTGCCGAAGGCGGCCGTGGTGAGCCGCCGCAGCGCGAGGAGTTCGAGGATGAACGGGACCAGCGGCGCGAGCAGGGCCAGCAGCAGCCCGGTGAACGCCAGGGAGGGGGTGACGGCGCCGATCGCGGCCGGGCCCACGAAGACGGTGGTGACGAGCGCGGCCGTCGGCAGCGACACGGCGAGCCCCTTGACCCCCTCGACCTGGTCGCCGGCGCGCTGGGTGAGGACGATGTAGCCGGCCCAGCACGCGCCGGCCCCCAGCGCCAGGGCGAGGCCGACCGGGTCCGTTCCGCCCCGCCAGGGTTCGGTGAGCAGGACGACCCCACCCGCGGCGAGCGCACTCCAGCGCAGCAGCCCGGCACGGCGGCCCGCGTACAGGGAGACCGCGAGGGGGCCGAGGAACTCCAGGGCGCTGGCCGTGCCCAGCGGGATGCGGGCGATGGCGAGCATGAACAGGCTCATCATCCCGGCGGTCACCACGCCCAGCAGCAGGCAGGCCCGCAGCCCGGCGCGGGTGAAGTCGGAGCGCCGGGGCCGGGCCACCGCGAGGAGGATCAGCCCGGCCCAGACCAGCCGCAGCCATGCGGCGGTGACCGGGCCGATCCGGTCGAACTGGCCGGCGGCCAGCGCGAGGCCGGCCTGGACGGAGGTCATGGCGGCGAGCGTCATGGCGGCACCGGTGCCGGCCCGGGAGCCGGCGCGGCGGGACGTGGGCTGGTGGAGGGCGGTCATGTGGATCAGTAGACCGCCGTTCGACCGTTGCCGTCCACGTGCTGTTCCTGGACAGTCCGTTCATGAATCGTGAACGATGGGCTCATGGACACCCGCCGCCTCGCCCTGCTCTGCGAACTGTCGCGCCTCGGTTCGATGCGCGCCGTCGCCGAATGCCTGCACGTGACGACCTCGACCGTGTCGCAGCAGATCACCGCGCTGGCGAAGGAGGTCGGGCAGGTCCTCGTGGAGCCGGACGGCCGCGGCGTCCGGCTGACCCCGGCCGGCCGCCGACTCGTCGAGCACGGGGCTCGGATCCTGGACGCGGTGGAGGCCGCGCGCATCGACCTGAGCGCGGGCGCCGAGCCGAACGGCACCGTGCGGGTCGCGGGGTACATGACCGCGGTGCGCGACTTCCTGCTGCCGCTGGTCGTGCGGCTCGCCGAGCAGTACCCGAGGGTGCGGCTGCTGGTGCGCGAGCACGAGCCGCCGGAGGCACTGGCGCTGCTGGCGGACGACGCGGTGGACCTCGCGCTCACCTACGACTACAACCTGGCGCCTGCCCCGGCCGACCGGTCGGTGGAGGCGCTGCCCCTGTGGACGGCCGACTGGGGCCTGATCGCGCCGGTGGGGCTGGACCTGCCCGCGGGCCCGTCCGTGGAGGTCTTCGCGGCCTGCGCGGGGCTGGACTGGATCGCCAACTCCCGGCACACCGCGGACGAGGCGGTGGTGCGGACGCTGTCCTCGATGGCCGGGTCCGACCCGCACATCACCCACCGCGCCGACAGCCTCGACCTGGTGCAGCGCATGGTCGCCGCCGGGCTCGGGGTGTCGCTGCTGCCGGCGGACCGGGAGCTCGTCCCCGGGATCCGCTTCGTGCCGCTGGAGGACCCGCCGGTGGTCCTGCGCGCCTACGCGGTGGCCCGGCACGGCCGGCTGCAGTGGCCGGCGCTCTCCCTGGTGCGCGAACTCCTGCGAGAGCGCGCCGACCCGGCCGGCGCCACGCAGTCCTGAGCCCGGACCACACCGGGACGGGCCGCAACGGGAGTCCTGAGCCCGGCCGGAGCGGGGACGGGCCGCACCGGGGAGTCCCGCACCCGCACGGGGTCGCGCGGGTGGCACGGGTGGGACGCGCCCGAACGCGAGGTCCGATACCCGCCAGCGGCGACGGGACGGCCGAAGAAGACTCCTGGGCGTACCCCGAACGAAAGGCGGACGCCCGATGCACGTCGCCCCCGGACTCAAGGTCCTGTACTTCGGCACCCCGGTGGTGCTCATCAGTTCCCGCAACGAGGACGGCAGCGCCAACCTCACGCCGATGTCCTCGGCTTGGTGGCTGGGCCAGTTCTGCGTGATCGGCCTCGGCGCCACCGCCCAGACCACCGCGAACCTGCTGCGCGAACGCGAGTGCGTGCTCAACCTGCCGTCCTCGGCGATGGTGGACGCGGTCGACCGGCTCGCGCTCACCACCGCGAACCCGGTGATCTCGGAGAACCGGCAGCAGCAGGGGTACCGCTTCGAGCGCGAGAAGTTCAAGCTCGCCGGGCTCACCGAGCAGGAGTCCGAGTCGGTGTCCCCGCCGAGGGCGGCCGAGTGCCCGGTGCACCTGGAGTGCCGGGTGGTGGACTCGTACCCGATCGGCACCGACCCCGAGGGCTTCGCCACCGCCTTCCAGCTGGAGGTGCTACGGGCGCACGTGGCGGAGGAGTTGGTCATCCCCGGCACGCACCACGTCGACCCGGTCGGCTGGGACCCGTTGATCATGAAGTTCTGCGAGTTCTTCGGCGGCGGGCGGAACATCCACCCCTCCCGTCTCGCCGCGGGCTGGCAACTGCCGCACGCCCGCCAAAGCCCGTCCGACGAATGACCATCCGCATCGTGGCGTGCACCTCACCTCGACCCGCCACACGATCACCGTCAGACCGGCTCCACGGCCGCGTCCGACAAATGATCATCCTGTGCGCGCGCCGGCAGGGCACGGCACAATCGGGCCGTGGGAACGACTATTCGAGGATCCGTGGAGTGCCGCACCTGGGGCTCCGGCCTCAGCATCGGGGAGACGGCGTGGTACTCGGCCGTCGAGCTGTCCATGCTCGGCATGACCAGGGACTACAGCGCCTTCGCCTGCCTCTTCGGCGTCCGGGACCTCAGTGGCCACTGGCGACCGGTCGCTGCCGACCGCGGCTTGCCCGCTGATGTTTCGGAGGGCGCTCGCGCCAGGCACGCGTCGTGGGACGAGACGGCGTTCGGTGCCACCTGGCTGGGTGGAACGAGATCCTCGCCATCGACTGGGACGAGCCGGCGATCGCCCGTGCAACCCACATCGCCCGGTATCGACGCCTGCCGGATGGCGCACTGGAGCTGGTGCGCCACGAGGACTGGAGCCGAGGGTTCGCAAGGGCGAGCGGCATCGACACGCTGAGCGTCGACTCCGACCGCATCGGTGAACTCTGGGCGGAGGGAACCGAATGGGACACCGGCACCACGGTCTTTCGCGCTGAACGCGCCAGGCGCCGCGACGCCGTCCCCGCCGACGGCCCATGGCAGCCGGTGTGGACCGTCATGCGCGCCCTCGCCGGAGTCCACGGTGACCAGCACGTCCGGCTGGTCGTCTGGTTCGAGGAGTAGTCCTTCCGCGTCGCTCAACCGCTGATCACGCGGGCTGCTCCATCCGCTCCCACGCCACCTCCGTCGACTCGCCTCGACCTGCCACACGATCGGTTATCGGACACGCCTTGGAGTCCTTCCCGTGACGGATCATCAGGACGAGACAAGGGCGGCCTACGACGGGGTCGTCGAGCTCTACGCATCGCTGTTCGCGAACCGGCTGGAGGAGCAGCCGTTCTCCCGGGCCATGATCGGCACCTTCGCCGAGCTGGTGCGCGCGACGGGCAACCCGCGGGCAGCGGACGTGGGGTGCGGGCCCGGACACCTGACGGCCATGCTGCACCAACTGGGTCTGGACGCCTTCGGACTCGACCTCTCCCCGGGCATGGTCGACCACGCCCGGCGGGCCCATCCAGCGCTGCGCTTCCAGGAGGCGCGGATGGAGTCCCTGCCGGTCGAGGACGGCGCGCTCGGCGGCGTACTGGCCCACTACTCGACGATCCACACCCCGCCGGGGGAACTGCCGGAGCTGCTCGCCGAGCTGGTACGCGTCCTGGCACCGGGCGGCCTGCTCCTGGTCTCCTTCTTCGGCACCGACGGACCGGAGCCGGTCCGGTTCGACCACAAGGTGACGCCCGCCTACAGCTGGCCGGTGGACCGCCTCGCCGAACTGCTGGCCGACGCCGGGCTCGTTCCCTTCGCCCGGCTGCTCCACGACCCGGCCACCGAACGGGGCTTCCTCGACGCCCACCTGCTGGCCCGCCGTTCGTAGGTCCCGCCCGCAGTGCCGGGTGCGACCGGGAACGTCAGTCGTCCCAGGTGGCCACCGTGGCGCAGGCGGTCATGAACAGCCAGCCGAGGACGGGGACGGCCAGGGTGACGGCGAGCGGGAACGGCGACGTCACGAAGAAGAGGCAGCCGAGGAGCGCCATGAGGGCGGTGAAGAAGCCCATGGCCAGGAAGAAGGAGGCCGGTCGCCCGCCCAACCGGGACCAGGTCAGGCCGTGGGCGGTGAGTGCCGTTCCCAGGCCGGCCAGGAGGGCCACCTCGACGGAGGCCAGCCAGGGCGTGCCCGGGTTCTGCACGCGGTGCCCGTCGTAGGAGACCTCGGCCACCCTCCCCCGGAAGACCGTCAGGTCCACGTCCGCGCCGACCTTCGCGACGCTGTAGAGCTCCGCGTTGATCGGGTAGCTGTGCTTGGGGGCCGTCTCGCGTGCCACGGTCAGCGTGTAGTCGGTGGAGTCGCCGTTGTTGACCGCGTCCCTGGCCGTCACCTTGCCGGTCTCGCGCAGCACGCAGTCCGTGCCGGGCGTGTGCGCCGCCGTGCCGCACACCGGGGCGGTGCGGTAGGCGCCCGCCACCTCGTTCGCGTCGACGAACCACCCGAAGCAGAGAACGGTGGTGGCCAGTCCCGCCAGGAGGAACAGGCCCTGCGTCAGTACCCGGCCGGCCGGCCCTGCGGCCGCCCGACGGCGCCTGCCGGGCGCCTCCGCGTTCCCGAGCCGAGCGTTCATCGCAACCCCCTCGATCGCCGCCGGGGCACCTCCCCGATGCCCACCAGCGATGATCCCAAGGAGGTGGCCGGCAGAGGAGTGCCCGGGCGTTCCTGTAGCGAAGTTGTGGAGATCCGGCCCGAACGGGGTGTGCGCGGATCAGAGCCTCGGCGCTATCGCCAATCTGACGCCACGTCAACCACTTCACCGGAACTGCTCCGCACCCACACCGCCGTCACTACGCTTCCCGACGTTTCCGACATCCGCACCACAGGGAGCGCGCGCCATGAGCGAGCTGGTGTACCCGTCCGACCCCGGCCTCAACGGGCAGGCCGTCGGCGCGGCCGAGCAGACCTACGAGGCGAACGGCTTCGACCCGGCCACCGAGGACACGAGGCTGTCCTACACGCCCTGCCGGGTCGCCAAGCCCTCCTTCAACACCTACCGGCGCAGCGGCAGCCAGACCGTGTCCGGCTTCCTCGACACCAAGTGGGCCTACGACGGCCGCCTGACGGAGGCGCCCGGATCCCCCACCGGCGGCCCGGGCGCGGACCTCGCCCGCCTCGACGCCGCGAGCGGCGCCTTCGACGAGATCGTCCTCGGCCTGACCGGCATCGTCGGTGACCAGGGCGTCCTCGCCGCCGCGATCGCCCAGGCGGCCGCGGACTTCGGCTTCCCCTCCGCCGGCCACGGCACGGTCACCTTCACCGACGCGTGGAGCTCGGTGGCCGCCTACCACGGCTACGGTTTCGACGGCTGGGTCTCCAACGACTATCCGGCGCTCTTCGACCAGCAGCGTGCCCAGGGTCTCCTCGGCGCCGCGAGCCGTCTGAAGGCCTCCGATCCGGCCCTCACCGTCGGCCTGCACATCGGCGGCTGGGACCTGAGCCAGGCCTTCCCCTCGATCGCGAGCGATCCGGCCGCCCGGCAGCGGTTCGCGCAGTCCGTCGTACGCATCTTCCGCGCCTTCCCGATGTTCTCCGCCCTTCACCTCGACTGGCGGTGGCCCGGCTCGCCCGGCGCCCCGGACACCGACTACGGCCCGGAGGACCCGGCCAACTACGCCGAACTGATCCGCGAGACCAGGCAAGCCCTGTCCGCCGCCGGCCACCCCACGACGATCGCCGTCGCCGTGCCCGCCATCGTCGGGCAGCTGAAGGACGCGAACGTCCCGCTGCTGGTGGACGCCGGCGCCGACCGGCTCGACCTGATGTCGTTCGACCTGTTCGGCAGCCCCTGGTCCCCCGGACTCGGGCACCACGCTCCCCTCCGCCGCGACCCGAACGGCAGCCAGCCCTGCATCGACGACGCCGTCACGTACCTCGTGTCCGAGCTGGGCGTGGACTCCCGCCGCATCCACCTCGGCTACGCCACCACCACCCGCAACGCGCAGCGGGCCCGGCTCGACAACGTCTCGCCGCTGCGCGGCACGTACGTCCCCGGCACGAACGGGACGATCGGCTCCTTCGAGCCCGGCGTGAGCCACTTCGCCGACGTGCTGCGCAACTACCTCGACCTGGAGAACGGCCGAGGCCGCAACGGCTTCGAGCTGTACACGGACGCCTCCGCCGACGCCGACTTCCTCCACAACCCCGCCAGCGGCGTGCACCTCTCCCTCGACACCCCGCGCTCCGTCCGCGCGAAGGCCGAGTACGCCCGCGAGCGCGACCTCGGCGGCCTGTTCGCCGAGCACGCCGCCGCCGACCCGGGCGTGCTGACCAACGCGGCCCGCGAGGGCCTGGGGCACACCCTCACCGCGACGACCGTCGACATGAAGCCGCTCTACGTCACCGGCCGCACCCGCATCCGGTGAGACGCCCCTACCCGGCGGAGTGGGAAGT
>NZ_JBHXTG010000024.1:0-43007 GCF_042677465.1 Kitasatospora sp. NPDC127111 | reverse complement strand
CTCTCTCTCCTCTTTCGGTACCCCGATCCCCGCCGGCGCCCGCCCCGCCGGGGTCCCCCCCGCGGCGCTGGTGGGGTTGGTTGCGCGGGCCGTCCCCCCCCCCCCCCCCCCCGGCCCCCTTCCGGAGCGAGCTCCCGGGCCCTCCTCCCCCGGGCGGGGGAGGAGGTTCCCCCTCCGAGGGGAGGCGGGCGGGCCGGGCGGCTGCGATCTTCGTCCCGGGGGCCGGGCACGACGCACGGCCCGGAGCACGACCGGAGAACCGACCATGACCGCCGTCACCGACCTGCCACGCCCGTCCGACCCGCCACCCCCGTCCGACCCGCCACGCCCATTCGGGCGGCTGCGCACCACCTGGACGGCCGCGCACACGACCGTCCCCGGGGTGCCCCGCTGGGTGCGGACCACCGCGCTCGCGATCCCGTTCACGGTGCTGCCGTCGAGTGCCTGGCGGATCGCCACCTGCACCTTCCACGCCCCGCTGGACGGCGGCGGGCCGCAGGCCTCGGGGAACCTCCCCGGCTGGCTGCCGCTCGAACTGTACGTGGTCCTGCTGTCGCTGCTCTCCGAGGTGCTGGCGTTCGCCGCCGTCGGACTGACCGCCCCGTGGGGCGAGGTGTTCCCGCGCTGGATCCCCGGGCTGCGCGGACGCCGGGTGCCGGTCACGGCCGCCGTCCTCCCGGCGGGGCTGGGCGCCACCGTGCTGACGGTCGTGCCGCTCTTCCTCACCGTCATGATCGCCGGGGGGCGGACGCTCCAGGGGCGGCCGCTGGACGAGGGCATCCCGCTGGCGACGCACGACTGGCGCACCGTCGTGCTGGCGGTCTGTTACGCCCCGCTGCTGCTCTGGGGGCCGATGCTGGCCGTCGTCACCGTCGCCTACTGGCGCCGCCGGCGTGGGGGTCGCTCGTCCGAGAGCGGTTCCCACTTGGCGTGAAGTCGTCAAGGCCCGGTCCGGGCCGTTGACCGCACCCGGGGCGAGACGGTTGGCTCGGCCCGAGCCGGCCGCCGGGGGGCGGGCCGCGGCAACGCGGTGAGGGCGCGAGCGAGGGAGCCGACCACGATGACGAGGACACCCCACACCACCACGACCGGGCCCGGCGCCGCCGGCCGCCCGACGACGGGACGGCCGGGCCGCCGCCTGACGGCCCGTGCGGCGGCCGTGCTGGCCGCCGCCGCCCTGGCCGCCACGGCCGCCGCACCCGCGCGGGCCACGCCGTTCGGCGCGGCCACCACCCGGGTCAGCACCGGTACGGCGGGGGCGCAGCCGAACGACTTCTCCTGGGGCAACGCGCTGAGCGCCGAGGGCCGGTACGCGGTGTTCTCCTCCGCCGCCAGCAACCTCGTCCCGGGCGACACCAACGGCCGGATCGACGTCTTCACCCGGGACCGCTGGACCGGCCGCACCGAGCGGGTCAGCCTGACCGAGGCGGGCGGCCAGGCGGACGGCGCGTCGTACGACGGCGCGATCAGCGGCGACGGCCGGTACGTCGTCTTCACCTCCACCGCCGCACTCGTCGCCGGGGACACCAACGGCGCGGAGGACGTCTACGTCCGCGACCGCTGGACCGGCCGCACGGAGCGGCTCACCACCGGGGACCCGGGCCGGGAGCAGCCGGGTCTGGACTCCTACCTGCCGTCCGTGAGCCGGGACGGCCGGTACGTCGCGTTCGCGTCGACCCGGACGGACCTGCTGCCCGGCGAGCGGGTGGCGATGGCCAACGTCTACGTCACCGACCGGTGGACCGGCACCACCCGCCTGGCGACCGTCGGTGCGGACGGCTCACCGGCCAACCGGCCCTCGGCCGACCCGCAGATCAGCGCGGACGGCAGCGCGGTCGGCTTCGTCTCCAAGGCCACCAACCTGCTCCCGCCCGCCGGGGGCGGGCCGGCCGAGGAGGCGCGGCCGTCGGCGGAGAGCCTGGCCGCCGGCGCGGAGGACGCGGGCTTCGAGCACCGGTCCGGCGTCCCGGCCCGGAGCGGCGGGCCGCGGGCGGCCGCCGGCGAGCGCGCCACGCTCCTGAAGCCGCGGCTCCACCCGTTCTTCGTCCACGAGGTGGCGACCGGGCGGACGCGCGGTGCGAGCACCGACGAGGCCGGCGAACTGGTGGGCGTCGCGGACGCCTCGGTCGGTCCGGACGGCCGCTACGCCGTCTACGCGCTGCCGGTCGTGAACCGGGGGCCGGACGGCGAGCTCGGCGGCCGCCACTTCGAGCTGTTCGTCCGCGACCTGCGGTCGGGCGGCGTCCGGCACCTCGCGGCCGCCCTGCCGGGCACCACGTCGAACGGCTCGTTCTCCAGCCCCCGGCTGGCCCTGGGGAACCGCTGGCTGTTCTTCGTCTCCGCTGCGGAGAACCTGGTGGCCGGCGACACCAACCAGGCGGACGACGTGTTCCGCCACGACCTGTGGACCGGCCGCACCGAGCGGGTCAGCGTGGCCTCCGACGGCGCGCAGAACACGGGCGCCTCGTACGGACCGGTGCTCGACGCGCTGGGCACCACGGTGCTCTTCGGCGCGGAGGACGGCACGCTGGTGGAGCAGGATTCCAACGGCGCGGCCGACGTCTTCGCCCGGCGGCTGCCGCCGTTCTGACGGGCCGCCCGGACACCCGGCGGGCGGCGCGCGAGCAGCTGCGTACGAACAGGGAGTCGGCCCGCCCGACCTCCCGCTCGCGTCGTTTCCGGGTCAGCCACGCAGTGGACGGCCCCGCCCCGCGCGGTGTTCGCAGCAAGGACGGCACCGTGCGGATTCCCCACCTCGGCGTTCCCCGCGATGCGGGCTGACGACGGAACGGGCACCAACAGTCCTGTCGACGGTGGGCACCGTCCCGCCGTCCTGGAGCCGCGATTGCCCGGAGCAGGCCCGAACCGGTCCCCGGTCCGGCCGGGAGGACGGGACTTAGGACATGGTCTGACCTACATGCCTCCTACTGTTTCTCCTGTCACCGAACAGGACCGACGAAGGGCGGGCATCATGACGAACACCACCACCATCAGCGGCAACGCCGGCACCACCACCGGCGCGCAGGGCGGCGGGGAGCGGGCCGACCTGCTGGCGACGCTGGAGAAGCACCGGCAGTTCCTGCGGTTCACCGCCCGCGACCTGACGGACGAGCAGGCCGGGCGCCGGAGCACCGTCAGCGAGCTGTGCGTGGGCGGGCTGGTCAAGCACGTCGCGGCGGTCGAGCGGGCCTGGGTGGCGTTCATCCTCGAAGGCCCTTCGGCGATGGGCGACTTCACCGCCATGACCGAGGAGGACTTCGCCAAGCGGGCCGACGAGTTCCGGATGCTGCCGGGCGACACGCTGGCGGGCGTCCTGGCCGACTACGAGGAGACGGCGCGCCGTACGGACGAGCTGATCGCCGCGCTGCCGGACCTCGACCTGTCCCACGAGCTGCCGAAGGCCCCGTGGAACGAGCCGGGGGCCCGCTGGTCGGCCCGGCGGGTGCTGCTGCACATCATCGCCGAGACCGCGCAGCACGCCGGCCACGCCGACATCGTCCGCGAGGGCCTGGACGGTGCCAAGACGATGGGCTGAGCGGGACCGGTCCCGCGCCCTCGTCCGGCCATCGGCGGCCGGGCACGGGCGCGGGACCGCGGTGCTGTCAGGGGCAGCGCTTCCAGGCCAGGTGGTAGGTGGTGTTGATGCTGCCGTCGGTCGAGTCCATGGTCATGAAGCTGGTGGTCCTGGTCGGGTCCGAGGTGCCGGCGCTGACCCGGAGCTCGGTGTTGATGTTGAAGTTGCGCAGTTCCCCGCAGGGCGCCCAGACCAGCGCCGCGACGCCGACGGTGTCGGTCGCCTGCCAGCTGTTGTCGATCGCACCGGCGAACTGGTGGCTGGCGGAGGTGGTCTGGGGCGAGCCCTGGAAGTAGTAGTTGGCGCGCTGGACGGCGGTCGCCCCCTTCTCCAGGTGCGCGAAGCCGCGGTAGTCGGCGGAGGCGATCGCGTAGGTGAAGCCCTGCGGGACGTGGACGTTCAGGTTGAGCTGGCAGTTCTTGCGGAAGTCGGTGGGCTTGGAGCCGACGCCGACCTGGGCGAGGTACTCGCTGTACGTCACCGTGAAGGCGGTGTTGTCCGGGGAGACGGCGACGGCCGCCGTCCCGGGCCGACAACCGGAGCCGTTGACGGTGGCCACGTCGATGACGATCTTGTCCGGCGGCGGCGTCGTCCACCCCGTGCCGGCGGCGACGCCGGCGAGCGGGGTGGAGAGCAGAACGGCGACAGCGCCGCCGGCGGCCAGGATGCGTACGGTCACGGGCGTTTCCTTCCCCTTGCCCGCCGGTTGCCGGTCGCGCACCCCCACGTGCGGACCACCCGGCGAGTTGTCGCGTCCATGTCAGCAGTTGGAGGCGGTCACGTACAGGGGGAGCAACGGGGCGCATCCCAGCGCGCCGGGGCGAACCGACCGGCGCGGGTCGAGGCGCTCACGCCCCCGACCGGGCCGGCGCACCTCCGGCGCCGGTGCTCATGGGGCCCGGGTCAGGCCTCGGCGCCCACCAGCCAGCAGGCCGCGGTGAAGCGGACCCGCGCACCGTGCACATAGGGCTCGAACGCGGCCCGGACCGTCTCGACCACCCGGGCACGCGTCCGCTCGTCCACCCCGGGCAGGGCCTGGCCGACCGGGCCGAGCCTGGTGAAGTACCCGACCAGCTCGGCCTCGGGCAGGGCGCACTCCACGTCCACCGGCCGCAGCTCGACCCCGGACCAGCCGCTCCCGGCCAGCACCCGGCGGATGACGTCCGGATCCGAGAGGCCGAACTGCCCCGGCCCGTCCGGCCGGCGGGCCGGCAGGCCCGGCAGGAGGGGCGCCGCGGCCCGCTCGGCCGTGGTCATGAACGGGTTCTCCGCGATGTCGCGCCAGCACACGAAGCACAGCCGGCCCCCGGGACGGGCGGCCCGCCGCAGGTTGCCGAAGGCCCGGACGGGGTCGTCGAAGAACATCACCCCGAAGCGGGAGACGACGGCGTCGAAGGAGGCGGGCTCGAAGGCGTGCTCGGCGGCGTCGGCGTGGACGAACCGGACCGGCAGGCCCTCCCGCTCGGCGCGCGCCCGCGCCGCGGCGATCACGGCCCCGGAGATGTCGACGCCGACGCAGCGGCCCCGCGCGCCGACCCGCCGCGCCAGGGCCACCGTCGTACCGCCCGTCCCGCAGCCGACGTCGAGCACCCGGTCGCCGGCGCGGGGCGAGACCGCTTCGACCAGCACGTCCTCCAGCGGCGCGAGCATCCCGTCCAGCACGGCCTGCTCGTCGACCCAGGCGTTGCCCGAGCGGCCGTTCCACTCGTGGGCCGGTCCGGCGCCGGCCGGGTGCGGGTCGTTCACGATCGTCTCCTGTCTCCTACCGCTCGCCGCTCGCCGCTCGTCGCTCGGAGGCCGGGGCGGAAAAACGGACGGCGCCGCACCGGCCGGTCCGTCCAGAATGGCGGGATGACCGCCATGGCGCCCCGGGGACCGGTCGAGGTCCCCCCGACAGTGACCGAGCTCGCGGCCGGACGGCCGGTGCGGGCCGTCTGGCAGAACGAGGCCGGCGGGCTGACCTTCCAAGTCGGCACGGAAGTGCGGCAGTTCGTCAAGTGGAACCCCGCCGGCAGCTGGCTCGACCTGACGGCCGAGGCCGCGCGCCTGCGCTGGGCGGCCGGGTACACCGTCGTGCCGCACGTCGTGGCCGAGGGCGCCGACCGGACCGGGTCCTGGATGGTCACCGACGGCCTGCCCGGGCGCACGGCCGTGGACGGCCGCTGGAGGCGCGATCCCGGCACCGCCGTCCGGGCGATCGGCGCCGGGCTGCGGGCCCTGCACGAGGCGCTGCCCGTCGCGGACTGCCCGTTCGACTGGTCGGCCGGGCGCCGGCTGGCGGCGGTCCGCGCACGGGCGGCGGCGGGCCGGATCGACCCGGCCGACTGGCACCCGGACATCCGGCCCGTCGGGAGCGTCGAGCGGGCGCTGGAGCTGCTGGCCGACGTTCCGCCGGTGGACGTGCCCGTGGTCTGCCACGGCGACGCCTGCGCCCCCAACACCCTGGTCGGCGACGACGGCCGGCACAGCGGGCACGTCGACCTCGGCACGCTGGGCGTCGCGGACCGCTGGGCGGACCTGGCCGTCGCCACCTGGAGCACGCGATGGAACTACGGTCCGGGTTGGGAGGACCCGCTGCTCGACGCCTACGGGGTCGAACGGGACGAGGAGCGGATCGCGTACTACCGGCTGCTGTGGGGGCTGTCCGAGTGACGGCCGGGGTCCCGCGGGCCGGGGCCGGGGGCCGGCGTGGGAGGCTGCGGGCATGAGTGGACGTGCCGTCGGTGGCGGCGACGGGGGACGGGTGCCGCTGCTGGTGGTGGACGCCGCCAATGTGGTGGGTTCGGTGCCCGACGGCTGGTGGCGGGACCGGCGCGGCGCGGCCGAACGGCTGCGGGACGCGCTGGTCGGCGTCGCGCTGGAGGGTCCCACCGACCGGAGCGGGCCGCCGGCCGGGCCGGTGGAGGTGGTGCTGGTCGTGGAGGGCGCCGCGCGCGGCGTGGCGGGCGTGCCTCAGGTACGGGTCGTGGCCGCGGCCGGTGCCGGGGACGACCGGATCGTCGAGCTGGTCGCGGAGGCGCTGGCCGAGCGGCCGGGGCGGAGCTGCCTCGTCGTCACCGCCGACCGCGGCCTGCGGGCCCGCGTCACCGCCCTCGGCGCCGGGGTCCTCGGGCCCCGGTCGGTGTGGCCGGCCCGGCCGTCCACCTGAACCGGACGCGCGCGCTTCACGGCGGGCGCGTGCGTGTCAAACCGGTTGCCCCGCGGGCAACACGATCAGCCTTCAATCAACAATCTGTTTACCATCTCCGGGTCCCGTCCAGCCTGCTCGGAGCCCGCATGACCACGCCGCCGCCCGCCGCCCGTACCCGTCCGCACCCGCTGCACGTGCTGCGCGCCACCGCCTTCGCGATCGGCACGCTGCTCGTCCTGGTCGGCGTCGGGGTGGTGCTGCGGCAGCCGCTGCTCATCCCGCCGCTGGCCGCCAGCGCGGCCCTGGTGCACGGTGCGCCCGGACTCCCGATCTCCCAGCCGCGCAACCTGGTCGGCGGGCAGCTGGTCTCCGCGGTGATCGGCTTCGCCACCCTCGCGGTGACCGGGAGCACCGCGTGGGGCGCGGCCGTCGCGGCCGGGCTCTCGCTGGGCGCGATGATGCTGACCCACCTCTCGCACTCCCCCGCCGTCGCCACCGCCGTCATCGTGGTGCTGCAGGCCCCGCGGCCGGGCCACTTCCTCCCGCTGCTGGCGCTGTCCACCGTCCTCCTGGTGGTGATCGGCCTGCTGCCGGGCCGGATCGGTGGGCACCCGGTGCGCTACCCGGTCACCTGGTGAGGCCGCCGCTGTCCCGCCGCTGCCCGGAGTGCGGACGCGGCACCGACGCGCGGCGGTCACCGGAGGCGCCTCGTCGCGCCCGCGGTGACCGCCGCGTTCCTGCTCAGGGGGTACCCCGCTCAGGGGCACCTCAGCACCTCAGCACCTCAGCACTGGGGACGGCGGCCGTGGTTGGCCCCGCGCCTGGCCCGTGCCTTCTTCTTGCGGCGCCGCTTCGATGACATGACCACTCCTCTCGCGACGGTGCGCTCCCCCGGGGTTCCACGGTGGCACACCGGGGCCCAGCGGGCCTCCGGAGACCGGCAGGGCCGCCCGGCGGGTGGGTTCGGCGACCGGTTCCGGAACCCGGCGACCCCGGCCTCGAACACGCGAGCCTCGAACAAGCGCCGCTCCATCCGCGCACAGGCCGTGTGGAGCGTCGTGTAGAGCACGGCCGCCGGGGTAGACGGTCGGGTGCACAGGCACGCCCGCACCGCGCACCGGAGTCCCCGTCATGTGCACACCGCCCACCGCGGCTCGCTACTCACAGCGCCTGGCCTTCCCACCGAACGGCACGCGGGGCCGCGTGCGCCCGGGCCTCGCGTTCGTCCGCACGACCCTGGCGAACTGGCAACCCGACGCCGACACGGTGGCCGTGGACGACGCGATGCTGGTGACCGCCGAACTGCTCGCGAACGCCACCGCCCACGCCGGCCGACCGCTGGCCCTCCAGCTGTACTTCGAGCCGCGCACCACCCGACTTCGGATCGAGGTCACCGACCCGACGCCCACCCCGCCACGGCTGCGCCTCGCCCGGCCCGACGATCCGCACGGCCACGGACTGCGGATCGTCGACCGGATCACGACCGCTTGGGGAACCACCCCCACCACGACGGGCAAGACCGTCTGGGCCGAGCTCCTCCTCCCCGCGGCGCACTGGCCGGGCGCCACCCACGCCGCGCGGTAGCCCCGGGACGGACCGCGTCCGTGAGCGGGCTCCCGCCCCGGTCCACCGGAGCCTCCGCCGCCACCCCGGGCATTCTGCGGCCTCCCGGGTCCGGCCACCGGGCCGGGTCACCGCCGACCGGGCTCGTGAGCGGGCGCCCACCACGGCTTCAGGCCGCGGGACGGGGGCCGCGCCCCTCCGCGCGGGCGGTGGCCGTGCCGGTGATGGCGCGGGCGAGTGCGTCACGAAGGCGGCGTACGGCTCGTTCGGCATCGGTGAGGTCGCCAGGGGCGGGAGCGACGGTGCCGAAGGACGACCGCTCGTCGGCGCGCAGGGCGCGCCAGTGCAGAACGGGCACGAGGGCGGTGCTGGCCTGGGCGAGGAACCAGGCGAGTTGGCCGTGCGTGCGGGCGATGGAGATGGCGAGGACCGCCAGAGCTTCACGCAGGCGTTCCAGGCGGTCGATGACCGGCAGGTCCTCGTGTTCACTCGCGTCGCGGACGGCGTCCGCGAGGCCGCAGGCGGTCTTGCGGGCCAGCGCCGCCTCGTCGTCGGTCAGGACCCATAGTCCGTGGCTCACCTGGCGTTCGGCTTCCGCCGTGAGGTGCTCGATCTGCTCGCACATGCCCGCGCCGGCCGGCAGGGGGCGGAAGGTGTCGTGCAGGGCCATGCCATGCCTTTCGGGAAGGATGCGGCGGGATCCATGCCCGTGGACGCGGGCGTGGCGGAGGACAGTGCCGGGACGGTGTACGGCGGTGCCGGGCCGGTCGCGGTCCCCCTTTCGACGGTCATCGCTCGCACGCCGACCCGCAGCGCCGGAAACGAAGTCGTCGAGGAACGGCCGGCCCGCGAGCGAAGCCCGTCGTGGTCCGGGACAGCCACCCTCGCGGTCGCGCGGCAGCCCGGTCCGGTCGCGTGCGCGTGGTCCAGCCCGTGCGCGTGGCACGTGCTCCGGCCGCGGATGACGGCCTCGACCGGCAGACCCGGTCGGACCGCGAGTCGGGCGCCGTTCCGCGGGTAGACCCGTAACGTCAGGGGGAAGCAGAGGGGTCCGACCGGCCGGTGGTGAGGGTGGAGTCGTTGCTTTTCGACAGCGTGAGCGTCGACGAGACGGAAGAGTTCCTGTCGTCCGCGTACACGCCGATGCGGATCGGCGGTCCGGTCGAGGACGCGCGGGTGCACATCAGCCGCCGGGCTGCCGGCCCGGTCGCGATGGACCGGCTGGACTTCGGCTACACGATGGCCTACGACGCGCGCGACCTTGGCCGGGTGTGTCTGATCAGCATGCACCACGGCACCCTCGTGGACCTCACCGGCGGCCGCGAGGAAGTCTTCGGGCCCGGGGAGACGTTCCTCCTCGCCCCGCCCGACCAGCCCTACCAGGGTGAGGTGCGCGCCGCCCGCTACACCATCGCCCTGTTCGACACCGCCCTGCTGGAGGCCGTCGCGCCCACCGCTCCGGGCGAGCGCCCGACCCGCCTCACCGGACCGCGGCCCGTCACGGCGGACGCGAACCGTCGGCTCGCCGCCGCCATCGCCTACGTGCGCGACCACGTCCTCGACGATCCGGCCGCCTGCGCTCACGACCTGCTCGTGGGCACCGCCGCCCGGCACCTGGCCGCCGCCGCCCTCGCCGCCCTCCCCCACACCGCCCGCGACACCGCCCGGCCGGCCGACAGCTCCGACGCCACCCCCGGCACCGTGCGCCGCGCGGTCGCGTTCATCGAGTCCAACGCGGACCAGGACATCGCGCTCGCGCACATCGCCTCCGCCGCGTACGTCACCCCCCGGGCCCTGCAGTACGCCTTCCGGCGCCACCTCGGCACCACGCCGCTGGCGTACCTGCGCCGGGTGCGCGTGGCGGCCGCGCACCGTGACCTGCTCGCCGCCGACCCGCGGACCAGCACCGTCACCGAGATCGCCGTGCGGTGGGGCTTCGCCCACCCGGGGCGTTTCGCCGCCCACTACCGCGATGCCTACCGGACCTCACCCAGCACGACCCTCCGCCTGCGCAGCTGACCTGCGAGCGGCCCCCGGAGGCACGACGACCGGCACGGACCGGTCGTCAAGGCCGGCCGGCGGCTCGGCCGTGGATCGGCCGTGGCCCGGCCGTGGGCTCGCATCACGCCGCCGAGGGTCGGATGCCGCCCAGCGACCCGAGGTGCCGGCCGCTCCGGCTGACCCAGCTCGACACCGCCGTCGCCATCGACCCCGCTCCCACCGGCTGCCGACCCGGCCGGCTCCGACGCCGAGAGGACCCGGACGGATGGGCGCCGGGGCCGGGGGCCGGCTTGAACGAGGGTGGGCGGCTGTGCGTGACTGGGAGGGGGAACAGCGACCCGGTCGACAACGAGGTGCCGCAGATGGGATTCATCGGCACGGTGGGGCTGGTGCTCCACCCCGAGCGGACCTGCGGGCCCGTCGTGAACACGGTCATCCGGTGGAGCCGGGCCCGGGACACCAAGGTGCTGGGGCTGGCCGAGGAGGTGGCCCGGATCGGGTGCGACGCGGTGGCGGTCGGGCCCGAGGAGATGGCGGCGAGCGCCGATCTGCTGATCAGCCTGGGCGGGGACGGGACGATGCTGCGCGCGATGCGGCTGACGGTGGGTGGCGGCGCGCCCGTCCTGGGGGTCAACGTCGGACGGCTGGGGTTCCTCGCCGAGGTCGACATCCCGGAGCTCGCGGACGCGCTCGACGCCATCGACGACCAGCGCTTCACCGTGGAGGCGAGGTCCGGGGTCCGGGCCGGGTTCGGGAGCACCGAGGTGACCGCGTTGAACGACGTCGTGCTGATGCGCAGCCCCGGGCACCGGTCGGCGGTCGTCGCGGTACGGGTCCAGCACCAGCCCTTCGTGTCGTACACCGCCGACGCCGTCGTGGTCGCCACGCCGACCGGGTCCACCGCGTACAGCTTCTCCGCCGGCGGCCCGATCGTCTCCCCCACCACCGAGGGGCTGCTGGTCACACCGGTGGCACCGCACTCCGCGTTCAACCGCTCGGTCTTCCTCTCCGGCGGGGAGCGGCTCGCCCTGGAGGTGCTGCCGCACAGCGGGGACCTCGCCGTCGAGGCGGACGGCCTGCTGGTCGGGCGGGTCCGGCCGGGCGACGTGGTCGAGGTGGCCATGCTCCCGACCGCGGCGCGCGTCGTGCGACTCGGGCACACCACCTTCTACCAGCGGGCGCAGCGCAAGCTGCGGCTCAGCGGGTCGCCTGAGCACGGGTGACGGCCCGGCGCGCCGGACCCGGGGCGGCGGCCGGGCGGCTCGGGGCCGCGCTCGCTCAGTGGTCCGGGTACCGGGCGGCCCAGCCGGGTTCGAGCAGGGCGAAGGCCTCCTCGGCGGCGCGCCGCGGGTCGGCGTGCCGCTGGACGAGCACGCGGGCCTCCAGGGCGAAGCGGGCCAGGGCGGCGCAGGTGACGTCGTCCTCGGGCGCGCCGACCTCGGCCGCGATGGCGTGGGCCAGGGCGGCTTCGTGGCGGGTCCACATGCGCTGGGCGTAGTCGCGGAGGGCCGGGGTGTCCTGGATCATCCGCGTGAACGCGGGGAACCGCGGATCCGCGGCCGTGACGGCGAACCGGCTCCCGGCCAGCAGGACGTGTTCGCGGAGGGCGTGCGGGATCGACCGGCCGGCGGGGCGGTCCCGGACGGCGGCGACCAGTGCGTCCTCCAGGTCTCGGTCCTGGTCGAAGACCAGCGCTTCCTTGCCCGGGAAGTGCTTGAACAGGGTGGTCACGGACACGTCGGCGGCGTCCGCGACGTCCTTGACGCCGACCTGGTCGTAGCCGCGGTCGAGGAAGAGTTCGAGGGCGGCGTCGGCCAGTGCCTGCCGGGTCTGGGCCTTCTTGCGCTCGCGGCGCCCGAGGGGTTCGGTCACGGGCTCCACCGTACTCCAGGGGATGAACCCGGTTCAAAAGTGTAGTGATTGCACTTTTGTAGTGAGTGTGTTTTCGTGAGTGGCGCCGGACCGACCCGGCGGCGCCGGACCACCGGCGGCTCATCCACCTCCCGAGGGGGACCTCCCATGCACTCCACCCGCGCCCCGCGCGTCGCGGTCGTCGGCGCCGGCCTCGGCGGTCTCGCCCTGGCCGCCGTCCTGCACCGGCACGGCTACCCCGTCACCGTCTTCGAGCGCGAGGCCTCGCCCACCGCCCGCGGCCAGGGCGGCACCCTCGACATCCGCGCGAGCAGCGGCCAGGTGGCGCTGCGCGCGGCCGGCCTGCTCGACCGGTTCCACGCGCTCGCCCGCCCCGAGGGCCAGGAGTGGCGGCTGGTCGACCCGCACACCGGTGCGACGCGGTCCGCCGGCGGGCCGGACCACGACGGGTCGGGCCCGGGGCCCGACGAGGAGAGCCCGGAGATCGACCGCGGTCAGCTGCGCGGGCTCTTCCTGGAGTCGCTCGCCGCCGACACCGTCCGGTGGGGGCACGGCGTCGGCGGGGTCGGCCCGCTCGGCGACGGCACCTGGCGCCTGCGCCTCGACGACGGCACCACCGAGGACGCCGCCCTGGTGGTCGGCGCCGACGGCACCTGGTCACGCGTCCGCACCGCCCTGTCGGACGCCGGGCCTGCCTACACCGGCGTCACCTTCGTCGAGGCCGGCTTCGACGACTGCGACCTCCGTCACCCCGACCTCGCGCGGATGGTCGGGCCCGGCACGATGCTCGCGAGGCACGACGGCAGGGCCCTGGTCGCCCAGCGCAACAGCGGCGGCCACATCCGCGGCTACGCGGCGCTGCGCGTCCCGGAGGACTGGCACCGCGCCGAGGGTCGCGACGACCAGGCGGCGGTCCGCGCCGAGCTGTTGACGATGTTCGCCGGCTGGGACGAGGGCCTGCGGTACCTGCTGCGCCACAACGACCGCCCGTTCGTCCACCGGCCGCTGTACGTCCTGCCCGCCCCGCACACCTGGGAGCGCACCCGCGGCATCACCCTCCTCGGAGACGCCGCCCACCTGCTGCCCCCGGTCGGACTCGGCGCCAACCTCGCCATGCTCGACGGTGCCGACCTGGCGCACGCCCTGCTCACCGAACCCACGGTCGACGACGCCGTCCGCGCCTACGAGGCGGTGATGCGGCCGCGCTCCGCCCGCGCCGCCCTGGACTGCGTCGGCGCCCTCGACGACCTCGTCCCTCCGGCGACCACTACGGCGAGGACGGTCGCGCACTGACGGGGACGTGACGGCGGGTCGGCGGGCCGGGCCACGCCCCGGGCCTGTCGCCGCCTCCCGGGCGGGGGTCCGGTGACCGGCCCGGCGCGCGTCACGGCAGGTCGGTGCGCAGGCGGAGCACGCTGTCGGGCAGGAGGCGGGTGGCGGCGCCGGGGCGGGCGGAGATCCGGGCGGTGGGGAGGAGGTCGAGGTGGTCGCAGTGCCAGCCGGCGGCCTCGAACGGGGTGAGGTCGGCGAGGCCGTGCATGGTCAGCGGCGTCCCGGCGGTGCGGGCGGCGGCGGTGAGGCCGTGCGCGGAGGCGACGGAGAGGACGTCGCAGATCCAGGCGGCGCCGGTCCCGCCCAGCTCCGCCGCGAGAACCGCCAGGGCGCGGAGCCGGGTGTCCGGCAGGTAGGTGAGCAGGCCCTCGGCGAGGAGGAGGACCCGCCGGCCGGCGGTGCGGGGGCGCAGCAGCGCGGCCAGGGCGTCGAGGTCGCGGAGGTCGCAGCGCAGTCGTTCGACCGGGACGGGCGCGGCGCCGGCCGGCAGCAGCCGGTCCTTGAGGTCGAGCACGGGCGCGCAGTCGAGCTCGATCACCCGGCAGTGGGCCGGCCAGCCCAGGCGGTACGGGCGGGCGTCGAAGCCCGCGCCGAGGTTGACGCAGACGTCCCAGGGCGCTTCGTCTCCGCGTCCCCCCAGCAGCTCGGCGACCAGCCCGTCGATGGCGACCGTGCGGGCCACCAGCGAGGACGTCCCGGCGGTGTGCCGGGTGACGCGGCGGATGGCGGCCGGGCAGTGGGCGGCGAAGCGCTCGGCGTACGGGTCGTGCAGGCCGCCGCGCGGGTCGGCCGTCGCTCCGGCGCGGGCGAGCGCGGTGAGGAAGGCGGTCGCGGGTACCTGCTCGGCGAGCGGGGGGCGGGCGGCGGGCACGGCTACTCCCACCGGAACAGCCGGACGGCGGCGGCTCCGCAGAGCACGACGACGCCAGCGAGCACACCGAGGTCGAGGCCGACGTTCGTGGCGCTGTCCAGCCAGGCGTGCTGGAGGAGCTCCACCGCGTACGTCGCGGGCAGGGCGTCGCTGATCGCCCGCATGCCGGAGGGGAAGATCTGCAGCGGGACGGTCGCGCCCGACAGGAAGATCATCGGGAAGTAGACCAGGTTGGCGACGGCCACCGCGACCCGTTCCGACCGCGCCACCGCGGCGACCACGCCGCCCACCGCGTACATCGCGAGGGTCGCGAGGAGGAGCGCGCCGGCCGTGGCGGCGAGCGCGCCGCCGGAGCTCGGCAGGTGGAGGTCGAAGAACAGGCTCCCGGCCACCACCAGCAGGAACGCGCCCGCCAGGCTCAGCGCGACGTTCACCAGCCCCTGCGCGACCAGGAAGGCGGAGGCGTCGACCGGTGTCGCGCGGAACCGCTTCAGGACCTTGCGGTCGCGGTACTCGGCCAGCCCGAGCGGGAAGCTCATCAGCCCGGTCACCGAGACCACCAGGACCAGGTAGGCGGGCACCGACATGTCCACCGTCCCCCGCCCGTCGAACTGCTCGGACGGCTTGTTGCCGTAGATGCCGCCGAACATGCAGAGCATCAGCACCGGGAAGGCCAGGGCGAAGAACACCGGGGCGAAGTTGCGCAGCATCCTGCGCGACTCGAACCGGACGACCGGCCACAGGGTCGCCATCTCAGGCCACCTCCTTCGCCGCGGTGTCGCCCCGCACGGTGTCGCCGACCAGGTTGAGGTAGGCGTCCTCGAAGGTCGGCGTCCGGCGGCTCACCGCGGAGGGCGGGAGGCCGGCGTCCGCGAGGAGGCGCACGATGCGGTCGTAGTCGGCGGGGAAGGCGCCGGTGAACTCCAGCCGGTCCGGCCCGCCGGGCAGCCGGGACAGCCCGAGGGCGTCGAGCCGTTCCTCGACCCCTCCCGCCGCGCGCCCGCCGCCGTCCGCGACGGCGCGCAGGTCGATCGAGAAGGTGGACGGGCCGGCGTGGGCCTCGGTCAGCCGCGCCGGCGGGTCGAGGGCGACCAGCTCGCCGGCCCGCAGCACGCCGACCCGGTCGCAGAGCGCCTCGACCTCGTCCATCGCGTGCGAGGTGAGCAGCACCGCGACGCCGCGCGCGGCCAGGTCGAGCACCGAGCGCCAGGTCTCCCGGCGCTGGTGCGGGTCGAGGCCGGTGGTGAGCTCGTCCAGGATGACCAGGCGGACGTCGCCGATCTGGGCGAGGGCCAGCGCGAGCCGCTGGCGCATCCCGCCGGAGAGGTCGGCGATCAGGCCGCGGCGGCGGTCGGCGAGGCCGAAGGACTCCAGCAGTGCGGTGGAGGCCCCGGGCGCCCGGTAGATCGCCTCGTAGAGCTCGCACAGCTCGCCCACCCGGGCGCGGCTGGGGAACTGCGACTCCTGGAGCTGCATCCCGACGAGGCGGGTGACGGCCTCGCGGTCCGTGCGGGGGTCGTGGCCGCAGACCGAGATCGCGCCGTCCCGGGCGGGCCTGCGCAGCCCTCCCACCGCCTCGACGATCGAGGTCTTGCCCGCGCCGTTCGGTCCGACCAGCCCGAACACCTCCCCGGGAGGGATCCGGAAGGAGACGTCGCGCACGGCGGTGAACGCGCCGTACGTGACGGTCAGTCGGTCGACCCGGACGACGGCGCCGTCGTCCGCCGCCGCCTCGGTCGGGTCGGCGGACGGCTGGTTCCCGGTCAAAGGCTGAGCCTCCTGGGGGTGGTGGCGCGCGCTCCGGCGGAGGCGCTGAGGTGGGTGTAGAAGCCGGCGAAGGACATGTGCAGGGCGAGGGCGGGCAGGACACCGCCGGTGGCCGCGGTCAGCAGGCCGCCGACCACGCCGAGGGTCACGCTCGACGTGCCCAGGACGTACGCCTGGACCGGGGTGGAGACCAGGGCGACCTGGCCGGCGGCGAACAGGCAGGTGCTGACGGCGAGCGCGACGCCGAAGCCGCTGCCGAGCGCGCCGAGCCCGAGCAGGACCGCGCCGCGGAAGAGGAGTTCCTCGACCAGGGCCGCGGCGGCCGGGATGATCCACCGGTAGTGCCGCGGCAGGGCCAGGATCGAGGAGATCCACTGGACGCGGGCGATCTCGCCCGGGACGTCGACCCGCGGGTTCGCCCGGTAGAGCAACGAGACGCAGAGGATGTTGGCGCTGGAGGTGCCGAGGACGGCGAGCAGCAGGGCGAGCGGCGTGGTCGGGCCGAGCCGTCCGACCAGTTGCTGGAGGGAGAGCGGGGTGGCCGCCAGCAGCACGGTCAGCGCCAGCGCGCCGAGCGCGAGGTACAGCACCGTGCCGAACACCGCGAAGGCGGCCTCGGGGGTCGGTCCGGTCCGCCCGGCGAGCCGCAGTGCCGTCCGCCGGCGCCGCGCGGGGTCGTTGAACGGCACCCGGTACAGCGCCAGCCAGCCGGCGACCACGACGGCGCAGAGGCCGGCGTACCCGGGCGCGCTCATCGGGCGGCCTCCCGGGCGCCGGTCGCGTCGCCGGCTCTCTCGGCGTCGCCGTCCGCCGGGTGCCGGGCGCCGCGCTCCTGGCGGACGGCCAGCAGGTGGACGGCGGCGTTCTGGGCGAGGTGCGCCACCAGCGGCACCGCCAGACTGCCGGAGGCCACCAGGAGCACCCCGAACACGGCGCCGGACAGGGTCTTCTGGACGACGGCGAGGCCGCCGAAGAAGAGGTGCCCGAGGGCGTACGCCAGCGCGGCGACGGCGGTCGCCACAGCGGTCGGCAGCTCCAGGCGCTGGTGCAGGACGCCGATCCACAGGCCCCGGTAGAGCAGTTCCTCCGCGACCGCGGTGGCCAGGATCGCGGCGGCGTACCCGGGGGTCGCCACGCCGCTCGAACGGTGCACCGCGAGCCGCAGCCCGTTCGCGCCCCGCGGGAGCCGCGGCACCGCGCCCGCCAGGAACTCCGCGCCGACCAGCGCGGTCCCGGTCACGGCGGCGGCCGGCAGCCAGACGGCGTCGGCCCGCCAGCCGGTCAGCGTGTCCGGGGCGAAGCCGCCGCTCGCCGCGACGGCGAGGGCCAGGCCGGTCACCACCAGGTAGGCCGCCGGGGCGCCGAACAACGCGAACCACGCCGCCCGGCCCCGTCCGGTGCCGGTCCTGCCCTCCCCCGGCCCCGAGCCCGCGCCGCCGGGGCCGAACGCCGTCGCGACGCGCACGAGTTCGGCGGGGGCGACGGTGGCCGCCAGCACCAGGCACTCAAGGGAGCGGGTGTGGGACCACATGGGTCACACCCCCATGGCTCAGCATCCGCGGGTGGCCCTTCGGCGGGAACCCGGGCAGGCACATGCTCAGCAGCTCCGGGATGACCGCCCGGACCACCCGCCACGGGGTGTCCGCCAGCTCCGGCGGCGTGATGTCCAGGTAGCCCGCCCACTCGCTGACGCCGGCGAGCTCGGTCAGCAGCCGGTGGATCGCCGCCCGGTCGTCGGCCGCGTAGCCGGGGAGTCCGGCGAAGTCGACGCGCCCGGCGGTCCGGCTCTCCACCGCGGCCAGCTTGCGCTCGGCGTCCCCGGGGGCGGCGAAGTACAGCACGTTGGTGTCCAGGTCGGTGTACGCCGAACTCGCCTGCGCGAAGTGCACGTTGGGCAGGTCGAAGACGGTGCTGAACATGCCGATGCCGAGGATGGCGGTCGCCTCGGCGGCCCCGCGCAGCAGTGCCCGCCGCGGCTGCGGGTCCGCCTGCAGCCCGAAGGCGATGTACGGCAGCCTGGCGTCCCGGCGCACCAGGGTCACCCCGATGTTCGGCAGCGGAAGGTCCGGCCGGGTGAGGTAGCTCGCCCGCACCTCGTACGGCCCGTCCGGCGCCAGCCCGGCCGCGGCGAGCAGCTCCCGGCCGTCCTCGTCGAGGTCGATCAGCGGCGCCCCGGCCCCGGTGTACCAGTTGAGGACGAAGGCGTCGATCTGGACGGCCTCGACGAGCGCCCCGAGCAGCGCCTGGTCCAGCGAGACGTGGGCCGCCGTCCCGGTGGAGAAGGACGGGGTGAACAGCTTGTCGCCGGCCCGGGCGTCACTGCGGAAGCCGAGGAACACCAACTGCGCCGGGAGGTAGACCTCCTCCCCCGGCCGGGTCAGCGACGGACAGGCGATCCACGCGATGACGTCGTCCTCGGTGGGGAGTTCGGGCGAGTAGCGGTGCATCATCCGGGCCAGCAGCCGCTGCTGCTCGGCGTCGAAGACGCCCAGCAGGTCCAGCGGCAGGCAGCGGTGCCGGGAGGACAGCGCGCGGTAGGAGGCGTACTCGATCCGGTCCGCGAACAGCGGCATCGCCATGATCGCCGCGTACCGCTCCACCGACTCACCGGTGAGCCGGGTCACCGCCTCCTCGTTGGTGGACCCGTAGCCGGCGAGGTGGTACTGCATCTGCAGGTGCGGGTCGCCGAGCGCCAGGCGGTGGTACTGCGGCATCGCCGCGGTGGCCGAGCGCAGGTACGGTTCGCCGTCGATCGCGGCGACCGAGACCAGCATGCCGGGCAGGATCCCGCCCTGGTTGCCGCCGATCCGGCCGTACCGGGCGAGCGCCTCGGCCATCCCCGGGTGACCGCGGGTCGGGATCCCGCTCATCGGCCCCCTCCGAGCGCCTCGCGGACGTGGCGGTCGACGACGACCCGGCTGCTGAAGTTGATCTCGCGGACGATGTCCCGGGCGACGTGACCGCAGGCCGGACACGTGCCGATGCGCAGCACGTCCTGCGCCTGCATCTCGTACGTCGGCAGGTAGACGCTCAGCGCCCGGCCGAGGAACCGCGAGGTGCCGAGCGAGCGCAGCAGCACGGCCTCGTTCACCAGGTGCGCGCAGATCAGCGACTCCACGCCGTTGGCCCGGCCGGTGCCGGCGGACGCGCCCGCCCCGACGAAGGCGTGGTAGCCGATGTGGTCCTCCAACCGGGCCAGCGAGCGCTGTTCGAAGCACTCCAGGCAGCCGGTGCGCGGGCTCTCGGCGCCGACGACCGTCGCGAACGGTCCGTCGACCAGCCCGACCACCACCGGCTTCTCCAGGTGGCAGACCAGCCGGTTGAGGTTGCGCAGGGTCAGGATCGAGGCCTGCCCGAGGTGGACGACGAGCGAGTCGCAGTGCTCGACGGCCGCGCTCAGCCGTTTCAGCGCGTCCGCGGCGGCCAGGCCGCCCATTCCGGAGGTCAGGTCGGCGCCGCGCAGCCCGTCCAGGAAGGCGGGCGGCAGCGGCTCCAGCGGTACGCCGAGGGTCTGCGCCTGACCGGCGAGGTAGGCCGCGGCGCTGGGTGAGTCGGCGGCGAAGCCGACCGTGGCGTCGACGGACTCGCCGGCGCCGTACAGGTCCAGGTTGCCGAGCAGGGCCCGGGCCATCTCCGCGCCGTACTCGGACGGGCGGTCGTGGGCGAGGAAACCGGCCTGCCGCAGCTCGTTGACGGCCAGCCGGAGGTTGGCCCGCTCGACCGGCGTGAGGTCGACGGCCTCCGCGAACGACCCGTCGGCCGGCTTGCCCGCGGCCAGGGTCTCGAACAGCGCGGTCATCGCGGCCCGGACCGCGGGGGACTCCGCCCGCAGGTCGACGTTGACCTCGGAGAAGTTCCAGATGCCCCAGCGCAGCCGGATGACCCCCGGCTCGACGGCCAGCAGCCGGACGGACGTCGCCAGGACGACCCCCGGCTCGGACGGTGCGACGGTCATGGATCAGGCCTCTCCGTGTCCGAGGAGCGTCAGGTGGACGACATGGCACGACGTTCCGTCGCAGCCGAGCGTCTTCTCGAGGGTCTGCTTGTCGTACCCGCCCTGGTCGCACCCGATCATGCCGAGCGCGGTCCGGGCCAGGTGGACGTTCTGGGAGATCCCGCCGACCTCGATCAGCGCGAAGACCAGCCCGCTGTCGCCGTACTTCTGCGAGTTGGCGTACAGGTCGTAGACGTAGACCAGGGCGAAGGCGACCTTGTCCAGCTCGACGTCCGCCGTGAACAGCTGCCGGCCCAGGTCCACCGGGGACGGCGTCGCGGCGAGCGGCAGCAGCGTGTGGCTGTGCGGCTGGTACTCGTACCCGCCCGGCGCCAGCCCCTTCACGTGCTGGGCGAGGACCGCGACCCGCACCGGGTAGAGGCCGCCGCCGGAGGGGGCGTTGCGCAACGCCACAGCGGCGTCGCCGTCCTGGGCGGTGGGCACCGGCAGGCTGCCCGAGACGCCCTGCGCGTGCCACAGGACGGTCGCCAACTCGTCCAGGGCGACGGGCTTCCCGGAGAACCGCCGCCCGCTGCGCCGCGCGGCCACCGTGGTGGTGAGGCCGGCGCGCAGCCGCCGGTGCGCGGGCAGGGCGATCGCCCCGTCCAGCCGTTCGCGGAGGTCGCTGTGCGCGCTGGAGAGGACGGCGTCGTGGCCGTAGAACCGCGACACCCCCAGCTGCATGCCCAGGTCCCGCCCGCTGCGGCGGTGGTTGAGCAGCAGCTCCTCCCCCACGAAGCCGTGCACGGCCGGGCTCCACCGGCCCCGCACCACCGACTCCGGCGCCCGCACCACCGTGGTCGCGCTGTACATCGACACGGAGGTGTGCTGTTGCCCGAACGCCGCCACGGTGGACACGTGGGCGTTCCGGCCCAGGTAGTCCGACACGGCCTCTTCGGAGTCCTTCAGTGACATCTCGGCCTTTCGCTCGACGAGGCTTGCGGGCTGTGCGGCGAAACGGGAGCGCGCTCTCCCGGGCGTGCGAGGTGCTGGCGTCGCGAGGTGCTGGCGTACGGGTGCCGGCGTTGCGAGGTGCTGGCGTCGTGAGGTGCCGGTGTGCGAGGTGCCGGTGTGCGAGGTGCCGGTGTGCGAGGTGCCGGTGTGCGAGGTGCCGGTGCGCGTGTCGGGCGGAGGTGGCCGCCGGCGGCCGCCTCCGCCCGACACCGGTGACTACCAGCTGCAGCACGAGCTGCAGCAGCAGTTGCCGCCACCACAGGTGGTGCTGGCTCCCGGCGCCACCTGGACGAACGCACCGCCGGTGGCGGTGCTCCCGACCTGGCTGGAGAAGCTCAACATGTTCCCTCACCTCCCATCGAGGGCACGAAGGAGAAGGATCTCGGCTCCTTAGCCGACCGGGAGCGTAGCAGCCCCCACCCCACCGGGGAACGGGTCGGGAAGCGTCAATTAACCGGCCAGTAGGTTGATTTGACGGATCATCACGATCCCGCGCGCGCGGACCCGCCGCCCCGCGGAGAGGTCAGCGGGCCGTGGTCCGGAAGGCGGCGGCGATCTCGTCGGTCCTCCGCCCTTGGGCGAGCAGGACGTGGAGGAGCAGCCGGGCCTTGTAGGCGTCCAGGTGGCCGCCGTGGATCAGTCCGCGCCCGAGCAGGTCCTTCTCCGAACCGGGGAAGCCGTACGTCGCTTCCAGCACCGGCCCGTTGCCGATGCGGCTGACGAGGATCACGGGGATCCGGGACGCGGTCCGCTCCAGCGTGGCCACGAAGCTCCCGGGGACGTGGCCCGCCCCGAAGGCGGCCATCACGAGGCCGTCGCAGGCGTCGGCCATCGCGGCGAGAAGGGTGCCGTCGTCGCCGAGGGTCGCGGTGTACAGGCCGACGCGGGGAGCCCGGCCGGTCAACGGCCCCGGGAAGGCGGTGCGCGGGGCGAGCGGACCGTGGAGGTGGACACGGCCCTCGTACAGCCGTCCCAGCGGGCCGGTGGCCGGGGAGGTGAACGCGGCCGGGCTGGTGCTGTGGGACTTGCGGACGGTGCGGGCCGCGTGGATCTCGTCGCCGAGGACGACCACGGTACCGGCGCCGCGGAGCGCGGGATCGGCGGCGGCGATGACGGCGGCCTGGAGGTTCGCCGGGCCGTCCGCACCGGGCTGGGTGGGGTTGCGCATGGCCCCGGTGACGACGATCGGCTGATCACCCGCATGCAGCAGGTCGAGGAGGAAGGCGGTCTCCTCGATGGTGTCGGTGCCCTGGGTGACCACCGCGCCGTCGCAACCGGCCCGGAAGGCATCGGCGACGGCGTCCGCGAGCGCGCTCAGGTCGTCGAAGCCGAGGGAGGCCCCGGGCAGCCGCCGGAAGTCGTGGACCCGCAGGTCGACGTCGAGGCGCCGCAGCACGGGGACGGCGTCGAGGAGCTCCTGGGCGGAGAGCGCGGGCACCACCCCGCCGGTGACGGGGTCGGTGGTCATCGCGATGGTCCCGCCCAGCGAGAAGATCGCAACCGTTCTCGTGCTCAACGCCGTCGTCTCCCTCTCCCCGGTCGTCCGTGCCGCGGTGCGGCCGCAGGGCCCCCGGGCAATCTACCGGCTGTCGGGCTTCGGCGAGCGCTGGGCGCGGAGCACCTCCCGTGCCACGTCGGGGGAGCCACGGCGGGTTCCGTGCCACGGCCGGTGACCTCCACCGGCGGGATCGACCAATGCCGGCGGCCACCAGGGTGCCGTTCTGTGAACGCCGTCCAGGAAGGGATCGACAGCGGTGCCGCCGCCGCGGGGAGGCCCGCCGGGCACGGAGGCGAGGCGGGAGGAGAACGACCGTCGCGGCCATCGATCTGATCAGTGTCAGCATCCCCACGCGTTCGTTCTTCGTCGGCATCGTGCGGGGCGTCGTGAACCTCCGTCAACGGCGGTCGGCCGACCTGGTCGATGCCGCCGGCTGGTCTTCCGGCAGGCGACAGCCGAGCGCCCGGCCGACCGCCGGGACACTCCGCCGGCGTCGTCACCGCCGACCGACCGGGGCAGCACGGTCAGGGCCGGCGGGGCACGGTCAGGGCCGGCGGGGCACGGTCAGTGCTCGTCCGGCGGGCGGGGCTCGGTCGGGCGACGCCGGCGGGGCCGCTGTTCCTGCACGGTCCGCCAGCGCGATCGGATCTGCTCGACCAGAGCGTGCCACTCGCGGCGGACTTCGTCCTCGGGAGGGCGCTCACCGCGGTTGATGCGGTTCAACTCGTCGTGCACCTCGCGTCCGAGCGCCGCGGATCCGACGACGGCGACCATCGCACCGAACAGGGCCGAGAGCATCGCGAAGACCGAACCCACGGCACCGTACCGGTCGGCATAGGAACTGAACAGGCGCGGCAGGTAGACCGTCGCACCGATCGAGTAGACCGCCGTCACCGCGGCGGCGGTGACGCCGAACGGCACCAGGTCGCGCGCGGTGATCCGCTTCGCGGACAGGACCCGCCCGCTCCAGACCAGGAAGGCCCCGGTCAGCGGAGCCACCAGCAGACTGGCCGCCCATTCGTGCCGTCGGCTGCCGACGGCCGCGTGCAGCCAGCCGCCCGCCACCGTGTAGACCGCCAGGCCGAGGATCCACCACAGCCCGTTCGCCGTGTTGCGGACACTGAGCGGTCTGAGCTCCCAGGTCTGCTCGAACAGCCGTTGCGCGGCCCGGGCGAAGCCCAGCATCGAGAGCAGCAGGAACAGCGCACTGAAGACGTCCCCGCCCGTGCCCGTGGCGGCCGACGGCGCCAGGGCCTCCTGGACGGCCTCCGCCCCGTCCCCGGTGAGGTTGTACCGCTCGACGACGCGATCGGCGACGTCGCTGCCCCCGAGGCCCGCGAGGAGGGTGCCGCAGAGGATCGCCAGCGGGATCGCCGCGGTCAGCGCGGCGGACGCCAACGCCAGGGCGCGGTCGAACCCCGCGATCGCCTGGAACCGTTTGGCGACGCGCAGCCCGAAGGCCGGACGGAGCCAGAACGTCATCGATCTGATGACGATCTCACGGCTGAGCCGGGCCGTCTCACCCTCCCGCGCTTCGACAGTGACGACCTCAGGAGCCTAGCCCGACGCCCCCTCACCGCCCGGTTCCGACACGGCCCCCGCCCGGCCGCGGCCCAACGCCCCTGAAGCCGGCCGGCTCCGGCGGCACCCGCGCCCGCTCGTTCGCCGAGCCCGGACGGGCGCCGAGGACGGCCGTACCCCGGTGACGCCCGGCCGCGGCGGGCAGCGGGCGGAGCAGGCCGGATCGACGGCTCCGAGGCCGTCCGTGCTCGCGGTTTTCGGTTATCGCGCTCCCCGTCGCCGGTCTCCTGTAGTAGTGAGGCCGAACCCCTCGGCTCCGCACGGCGCGCCGCCCCGGTGCGCCCGCTACGGGAAAGACCTGCCGATGACCGCTGCTCCCTCTCGTCCGTTCTCCCGAGGTTGGCTGCTCGCGTCCTGCGTGCCCACGCTGCTCGTCATCGGGATGGCGGTGTCCGTCCCGGAGGCTCCCTCCGGTGCCCCGCGGGCCGCGGCGGCGAGCATGCCGGGAATGCCGGGAATGCCGGAGGCGGCGGGAACGGCGGAGGCGCCGGGGATGCCGGGGATGGCTGGGACGGCCCACCCGGCGGGTGCCTCCCAGGGCCTCGCCCGCGGCCTCGCCGCCGAGCGGGACGGCTACCGGCTGAACCTCGTGACCTGCAGCCCGCCGGCCGGGCGGCCGACGGCCTTCCGGTTCACCGTCACGGGCCCCGGCGGCTCCCCGGTCACCGACTTCGCCGTCCACCAGACCAAGAAGCTGCACTTCTACGCGATCCGCTCCGACCTCACCGGCTTCCAGCACCTGCACCCGGACATGGCGGACGACGGCACCTGGACGGCCGATCTCGCCGCCCTCGCCCCGGGCACCTGGCGGCTGTACGCCGACTTCATCCCGAACACCGGCGCCCGGGCCACGGAGCTCGTCCTCAGCCGCACCGTGACGGTGCCCGGCGAGGCCGTCCCGGTGCCCCTGCCCGCCCCGAGCGACAGCACCACCGTCGACGGCTACACCGTCACCCTGCAGGCCCGCCCGATGGCCGGCGCGCACCAACTGGTCGCCACGATCGGTCAGGACGGACGGCCGGTCACCGATCTCCAGCCCTACCTGGACAGCTACGCCCACCTCAGCGCGTTCCACGAAAGCGACCAGGCGCTGGCCCACCTCCACCCCGCGAACCCGGTGAACGGTGACCACGGCGGGCCCACGCTGACCTTCCAGGCCCTGTTCGCCGAGCCGGGCGACTGGCGGGTCCACCTCCAGTTCCAGACCGCGGGGAAGCTGCACACCGCCGAATTCACCCTGCACGTCGACTGACGGAGACCCGCCACGGACGCCGCGGTGCCCGGTACTCGTGGGCCCGGTCCTCGTGACCCGGGGGCCGGGAACCGCAGCGGCTGCGGACCGTCAGCCGGACCCGCTGCGCTTGCGGCGCCACCACCAGGCGCCGCCCGCGGCGAGTACCACCACGGCGGCGACACCGAGGGCGATGGGGGCGGCGGACGAGGAGTCGCCGGCCGAGGCGGTCGCCGCCGCGCTGGGCGAGGCCGCCGTCACGCCAGGGGCGCCCGAAGCGGTGGCCGGCGCCGCTGCGGTGGCCGGAGCCGAGGGGGCGGCCGGAACCGAGGGGGTGGCCGGAGCCGAGGGGGCGCCCGACGCGGACGGCGTCGCGCCGGTGGGCGCGACGGACGGCGTGCCGATCGGGGCCGCTCCGGGCGCGGCGGCGGCGAGCTTGAGGGTGGGCGCGGGGTGCTCGGGCTTGGTGCCGGCTTTCGGGAGTTCGATCCAGCGGTCGATGCGGCCGTCGCCGTAGGTCTCCAGGGTCTTGAAGACCAGTTCCCCGGCGTCGGGCAGCTGCTTGACCGTGATCTTGTAAACGGCGTCCTTGCCCGGGGCCAGCGCCGGGCCGCCGACCGTGTAGCCGTCGGCGGTGGCGGCGAGGGTCCAGCCGGCCGGGGCGTCGGCCAGGGCCACGTCGGCGGGGGCGATGCCCTCGGGCAGGACGACCTGGAACCCGGCGAGGCCGGCGGTGGTCGACTCGGCCTCGGCGGTGAAGGTGACGGTCGCGTTGGCGGCCAGCGCCTGGGCGGTCTCGGACTCGACCTCCACGTGGGCGAAGGCCGGCACGGCCACCACGAGGGTTCCGGCCACGACCGCCGTGGCGGTGGCGGCCCGGCCGAGCAGGCGGGACGTGTTCATGGAAAGGCGCTCCGGGGGGAGGGCCGGCCTCGGGCGGGGCAGGCCGGGCCGGTCGACGTGGGGGCGCGTCCATGATGCCCGACGGACCCGGCGGGTCGGGTGTGGCCACCGGAAGCCCCGGGACGAACGGAACCAGCGGCCCCGCCGGGCGGGGCCGGTCACTCGGCCGGGTAGGTGCGACCGATCTTGCCCTTCGGGTCGGCACAGAAGTAGCCGGTGTGGCCGTGTTCGTCCGAGAAGTAGACCCGGATGATCGGGGTGCCGTCGAACATGTCCGGGCCGATGATCAGGTAGCGGCTGGTCGGGTTGGGGACGTTGAGGACGCTGCCGGCCGCCTTCAGGAGGTCGGGCAGGACGTTCCAGTCGTACTGGGCCAGGTCGACCGGCTTGTCCTTGCCCATGGTGCTGCCGGTACGGCGGGTGGTCCTGCCGTCCCGGTAGTCGTACCAGTCGTAGCTGCGGCCGTCGGCCGTCGGCACCTGGCCCGTGGCGTAGCCGGGGTAGACGGTGAGTTCCTTGACCTTGGTGCCGCCGGTCTGGGCGCTCAGCGCGGCCACGACGGTGCGCACGCCGTCGGGGGTGAGGAGGTCCTTGGCGGCCGGGGTGGAGGACCGCTCCGCGGTGACGGTCGGGACGGTCGTCGGCAGCGGCGGGGCGGCCGAACCGGTGGACGCGGGCACGGCCGCCGGACCGGAGGAACCACCGGCGGCCGGGGCGGCGGTGCGGCCGTCGGTGCCGTCGGGGAGCAGGGCCCAGGTGACGGAGCCGACGAGCACCACGGCCGCGACCGAGAGCGTCACGGCCAGGCCGGCCCGGCTGCGGGCGGGCGGCGGGGGCTGCGGTACCGGTCCGGCGGGCACGGCGCCGAACGGCACCCCGGGCGCGGCGTAGCCGGAGCCGGCCGGGGCGGGGTGACCGGAGCCGGTGGGCGCGGCGTGGGCGGAGCCGGTGGGCGCGGCGAGCGGATATGCCGTGAGGTCCGGACGCGCCCCCGCGTCCGCCGGCACGCCGGTCCCGGGCACGGCGTCCGCGGGCACGCCGGCCCCGGGGTTGGCGGGGTGCGGCGTGTCCAGGAAGGTCGGCGCCCAGGCCGGCGCCGGAGCGGGCGGCGCGCCGTACTGCTCCGCGGCGGCGAGCGCCCGGTCCAGTTGGTCGGCGTCCGGGCGCAGCCGCGGGTCGCGGCCCAGGACTGCGGCGAGGACCGGGCCGAGCGGGCCCGAGCGGGCGGGCGGCGGCAGCGGCTCGTCCAGGACGGCGGCGAGGGTGGCCAGCGTGGTGCCGCGGCGCAGCGGGTGGTGGCCCTCGACCGCCACGTACAGCAGCATGCCGAGCGACCAGAGGTCGGAGGAGGGGTTGCCCTCCTCGCCGCGGATGCGTTCCGGGGCGATGTACTCGGGCGAGCCGATCAGCGCGCCGGTCGCGGTGAGCGCGGTGGCGTCCTGCACGGCGGCGATGCCGAAGTCGGTGAGCACCGGGGTGCCGTCGGGGCGGAGCAGCACGTTGCCGGGCTTGACGTCGCGGTGCAGGATGCCGGCCGCGTGGGCGGCCCGCAGGGCGGCGAGCACGCCGCGGCCGATCCGGGCCGCCTCCGGGACGCTGAGCGGGCCCTGGGCGATCCGGTCGGCGAGGCTGCCGCCGGTGACCAGTTCCATCACCAGCCAGGGGTGCGGGTGCTCGGGCGTGTCGATGATGTGGTGGATCACCGCGACGTTGGGGTGCTGGACGCGGGCGAGCGCCCGGGCCTCGCGCAGGACGCGTTCGCGCAGCTCGTGGGCACCGTCGGGGTCGGCCTCGGCCATCGCCGGGTCGGGCGGGCGGACCTCCTTGAGCGCGACCTCCCGGTGCAGCGCGTTGTCCCGCGCACGCCAGACCAGGCCCATGCCCCCGCCGCCGAGGCGGGCGAGCAGTTCGAAGCGGCCGTCAATGAGCCGCGCCCGCGGCCCCCCAGTGTTCATGGCGCACATCGTAGAGGCCCCCACCGACCGCGTACCGGACGGGCCGCCGCGGCTGCGGCACCCGTCCGGGCGCCGGCCGGCCCGGGCACCGGCGGCCGCGCGAACGAGCCGGGGCTCCACCGCCGAACGGATGCGGGCGGCCCCGCGCTGACGGACCCTGGGAGAGCAGCCGACCTCGGAGGAGAGCGATGCCCAGTACCAGCGGCTCACGGGAACCGAGCGCCATGGTGCACATGTCGATCTCCGGTGCCCCACCCCTGGCGAACGTGGTCGCCGATACGGTGAGCCGGTCGTTCGGCCTGATCATCGTCCCTGGTCCCGGCACGGCGGGGGACTACGTCTCGCCCGCCGAGCAGGTCGTCCGGACCCGCTGGCAGGTGGACACGTCGGCACCGGTCGACGAGTCCGCCACACGGCCGGTCCCCCTCGCGGACCCCGGTGCCGAGCCGGTGAAGGTGGAGCTCAGCGGTCGATCCGACGCCGTCGCCAAGGTCGACGCCCTCATCCGCGCCCACTTCCGCGCCGGCCCGCCGGCCGGGATCTCCCAGGCGTTCGAGGTGTGGCCGGGGAGCCCACCGGACGCCACGGGCCGGCCGTGACGGACGTGCCCCGCGCCCGGCGACCTGTCCGGCCCCGCCGCACCGCACGGGTCGGCCTCTCGGTCGCCGGTCGTGGTGGCGGGCCGTCAGCGCAGCCGGACGGGTGCGAAGCGGACCGGGGTGCCGGGGGCGGCCTGGGCGGCGGCGGGGAGGACTGCGGCGGGGACGACGCCGATGACGGGGTAGCCGCCGGTGGTCGGGTGGTCGGCGAGGAAGACCACCGGGCGGCCGTCGGGCGGCACCTGGACGGCGCCCAGGACCATGCCCTCACTGGGCAGTTCGCCCTGGCGGGCGCGTTCCAGCGGCGGGCCGTCGAGGCGTAGGCCGATCCGGTTGCTGGTCGTCGAGACGTGGTAGACGGAGCGCGCGAGGACGCCGAGGGCCCCGGCGGTGAACCAGTCGTCGCGCGGGCCGAGCATGAGCGGGAGGACCAGCCGGGCGGGCGGGGCGGCCCAGGGCAGCACGTCCGCCCCGGCCGGCGGGCCGGCCGGCCGGCCGAGCGGCAGGCGGTCCCCGACGGCCAGCGGCGCGGGGCCCAGCCCGGAGAGCAGGTCGGTCGAACGGCTGCCGAGGACCGGTTCGGTGGCGATCCCGCCCGCGAAGGCGAGGTAGCTGCGCACCCCCCGGGTCGCGGGGCCGACGTCGAGCCGCGCCCCGGCGGACAGCCGGACCGGGGTGCCCCAGGCGGCGGGCCGGCCGTCGACCCGTACGGCGCAGGGCGCCCCGGTCACGGCCACCGTCACCGGCCGGTGCACCCGGACCGCGCAGCCGAGCACCGTGGTCTCCAGGGCGGCCGCCCCGGCGGGGTTGCCGACCAGCCGGTTGGCCAGGCGGTGGGCCGGCCGGTCGAGCGCACCGGAGCGCGGCACGCCCAGATGGGCGTGGCCCGACCGGCCGAGGTCCTGGACGGTCGTCAGCAGGCCCGCGCCGACGACGGTGACGGTCACGGCTTCCCCGGTCACGGCTTCCCCGGTCGCGACTCCTCCGCCCGCGGCCTCCGACACGGCTCCCCCGGTCATGCTTCCTCGATGACGAACCGCACCCGCGCCCCCGGGGCGAACAGGGCCGCGGGCTCGCGCGCGACGTCCCACAGCGCGGCGTCGGTGCGGCCGATCAGCTGCCAGCCGCCCGGGGACGAGCGCGGGTAGACGCCGGTGTACGGTCCGGCCAGGGCGACCGAGCCGGCCGGCACGGCGCTGCGGGGCACTGCCCGCCGCGCGACGTGGTACCGGTCGGCGAGGCCGGTGAGGTAGCCGAAGCCGGGGGCGAAGCCGCTGAAGGCGACGCGGAACTCGGTCGCGGAGTGGATGCGCGCGACGGCGTCCTCCGCGACGCCCCAGAGCGCGGCGACCTCCGCGAGGTCCGCACCGTCGTAGCGGACCGGTACGGTCACCACCGGACCGGCCCGTTCCGGGGCGGGCGGCACGCGCCAGGTGGCCAGTTCGGCGGCCAGGGCGCGCGGGTCCGCCACCCCGTCGAGCAGTACGGTCCGTTCGGCGGGGACGATCTCGTCCACCGGCGGCAGCCCGAACCCCGCGCGTCTGCGGAGGAGTTCGGCGTGGAGGGCGGCGGTCCGGTCGGCGTCGGCGAGTTCGACCAGCAAGGCGTGCGGGCCGACCCGCAGCACTCTCATGCGAACGCCTCGACGCGCACCCCGGCGGCTCGCAGCGCCGTCCGGACGCGGCGGGCGAGGTCGGCGGCCCCGGGGGTGTCGCCGTGCACGCACAGCGAGCGGGCGCGCAGCCGGATCCGGTCGCCGGTGTGCGCGGTGAGCAGGCCGTCGCGGGCGATGCCGACCGAGCGGCAAACCACGGCGTCGGGGTCGTGGACGACCGCGCCCGGTTCCCGGCGGGAGAGCAGTGTGGCCTCCGGGGTGTAGGCGCGGTCGCCGAACGCCTCGGCGACCACCGGCAGTCCGGCCTGCCGGGCCGCCTCGTGCAGCCGCGAGCCGGGCAGCCCGAGCACCGGCGGCGCCGGCGTTCCGGGGAGGGCCAGGCGGACACCGCGGACCACCGCCGCGGCCTGTTCCGCGTCGCGCACCGTGCGGTTGTAGAGCGCGCCGTGCGGTTTGACGTAGGCGACCCCGGCGCCGGCTGCCTGCGCGAACACCTGCAACGCCCCTATCTGGTAGGCGATTTCGTCGGCCAGCTCGTCCGGGGGGACGTCCATCGCCCGCCGCCCGAAGCCGGCCAGGTCCCGGTAGGAGACCTGCGCGCCGATCCGCACCCCGCGCTCGGCGGCCAGGGCACACACGCGCCGCATGGTGGACGGGTCCCCGGCGTGGAAGCCGCAGGCGACGTTGGCGCTGGTGACCACCGACAGCAGGGCCTCGTCCTCGGTGAGCGTCCAGCGGCCGAAGCCCTCGCCGAGGTCGGCGTTCAGGTCGATCACCGGCTCCGCGGCGGCCCCGGTAACCGTCCGGCCGCCCGTCACCGCCCGTCTCCCGGGAGATACCCGTTCCCCGGGAGGTGGCCCGGGCCCGGGGCCTGCCCGGCACCCGGGGACTGTCCGGCGCCCGGGGACTGTCCGGCGCCCGGGGCCTGCCCGGCACCCGGGGCCTGTCCGCGCTCCGCCATGGCGCGGACGATCACCGCGCGCGCGTCGTCCAGGTATCCGGTCAACTCGACCTCGGCGTCGTCGATCTCGCCGGACTCCAGCAGCCCGGCGAGCGTCTGGTTGCGGCGCAGGAACGGTTCGTGCAGCGCGCGTGCGGAGGGGACGGCGGCGAAGGCCAACCGCAGTTCCGCCATCAGCCGCGCCATGCACTCGTCGATCCGCCCGCTGCCGGCCAGCCCGGCGACGGCCTGGTGGAAGTGCAGGTCGGCGGTGCCGACGGCGGCCCAGTCGCCGAGCAGCTCGGCACCCTCGGCCCGCACGAGCGCGGCCCGCACCGCGGCCAGGCGCTCCGGCGCCGCGCTGCGCAGCGCGCGCACGCCGGCCATCTCCAGGGCCAGGCGCAGGGTGTAGATGTCGACGACGTCCGCCGGTTCCAGGATCCGGACGAAGACCCCGCGGTTCAGCTCGTGGACGACGAGGCGCTGGTCGGCCAGTTGCCGGAACGCCTCGCGGAGCGTGTTGCGCGACACCGCGAGCGCGTCGCCCAACGCCTCCTCCGACAGTCGCGTCCCGGGAGCGAGCCGGCCCTCGGTGATGTGCTCGCGCAGCACCTCGGCCACCCGCTGGGCGGCGCTGGCGCGTTCGAGCCGGCCCCGGTCGGCCGCGAGTGCGTCGAAAACCCCGGTCAAGTCCTGCCTCCTGCCGGCCTACGTTCCGTCAGGACGCTTAATCCTGAACCCTTGTCGGATTGTTCCACAATCCCCTAACCTCTCGGCAACCCCCGCTGCGAGGCCGCGGCCCACCCGGCCGGGACCTCCTGCGCCGTGTGGCGTCACAGATGACCGCCCGCACCGCGTGGACCCCTCCGAAAGGCGGCCAGGCACGTGATCGTTCTCGTCGGCATCCTCATCGTGGTGGCCGGATTCGCCACCCGGCGAAATCCGCTCCTCGTCGTCGGCGCCGCCGGCGTCGTCACCGGCCTGCTGGGCGGGCTGAGCCCGGTGAAGGTCCTGGAGACGTTCGGGACGGGCTTCGCCTCCAGCCGCTCGGTGACCCTCTTCGCCGTCACCCTGCCGGTCATCGGTCTGCTGGAGCGCCACGGTCTGCAGAACCAGGCCCGCACCCTGATGAACCGGCTCGCGAAGGTCAGCGCCGGCCGCCTGCTCGCGTGCTACCTGGTGATCCGCCAGCTCGCCGCCGCCCTCGGGCTCACCGCGCTCGGCGGACATCCCCAGGCGGTGCGGCCGATGATCGTGCCGATGGCGGAGGCCGCCGTCGAGCGCCGCCACGGCACGCTGACCGAGAAGGCCCGCGAACGCCTGCGCTCCTTCGCCGCGAGCGCCGACAACGTCGGCCTCTTCTTCGGCGAGGACTGCTTCCTCGCCATCGGCTCGATCCTCCTGATCACCGGCTTCGTCAACGCGACCTACCACACCGCCCTGGAGCCGGTGCAGCTCGCCCTGTGGGCCATCCCCACCGCGGTCTGCGCCGCCCTCATCCACGGCGTGCACCTGCTGCGCCTGGACACCACGCTCGCCCGGGACCTGCCCGCCGCGTCCGGCCGCCCCGTCGGCGCCCCCACCGACACCCGAGCCGCCGACGCCAGCCCCGCCGACTCCAGCCCCGCCGACTCCAGCCCCGCCGACTCGCTCACCGTGGAGGACAGCAAGTGATCAAGGTCGAATGGCTGTACTGGCTCGTCGGCGCCGTCTTCCTCGCGATGGCCGCGCAGATGGCCGCCGACCGCAGCAACCCCAAGCGGTTCGGCAGCGCCGCCTTCTGGGGCCTGTTCGGCGCGAGCTTCGTCTACGGCACGTGGGTCGCCGACAAGAGCGCGCCCGCCGCGCCCCTGGGTGCGGCCGTCCTCGCCATGATCTGCCTGGGCGGCCTCGGCTTCACCGGCCGCGGCACGCCCGCGACCACCAGCCCCGAGCAGCGGGCCGCCTCCGCCGCCCGTCTCGGCAGCCGGCTGTTCATTCCCGCGCTCACCCTGCCGCTGGTCGCACTGACCTGCGCCACCCTCCTCAAGGGCGTGCACCTCGGCGGCGGGCTGCTGCTCCCGTCCGGCAGCGAGGCCCTGCTCGGGCTCGGCATCGGCACGCTCGTCGCACTGGCCGTCGGCCTCGCCCTCACCCGCGAGCGCAATCCCGTCGTCGCCCTGCACGCCGGCCGCGCGCTGGTGGAGGCCATGGGCTGGGCGCTGCTCCTGCCCCAACTCCTCGCCGTACTGGGCTCGATCTTCCAGCGCACCGGTGTCGGCACCCAGGTCGGCAAGATCACCACCCACTTCCTGCCCGACGGCAGCACGTACGCGGCGGTGGCCCTCTACTGCCTCGGCATGGCCCTGTTCACCGTCGTCATGGGCAACGCCTTCGCCGCCTTCCCCGTCATGACCGCCGCCATCGGCTGGCCCGTCCTGATCACCCAGCTGCACGGCGACCCGGCGGTCGTCCTGGCCGTGGGCATGCTGGCCGGCTTCTGCGGCACCCTCGCCACCCCGATGGCCGCCAACTTCAACCTGGTCCCGGCCGCCCTGCTCGAACTCAAGGACCAGTACGGGCCGATCAAGGCCCAACTGCCCACCGCAGGCGCCCTGTTGGTGTGCAACATGGCCATCATGTCGCTGTTCGCGTTCTGACCACCGGCGTTCCGGCCACGGGCGCTCCGGACACCCGTGTCCAGGCCACCCTGCTCCGGCCACCCTGCTCCGGCCACCCTGCTCCGGCCACCGCTGCTCCGGTCGCCGACGTTCCGCCGCCGACGTTCCGTCACCGAGATCCGAACATCCCGTCAGAAAGGCTCTCCCCACCCATGACCCGGGTCCTGCTCACCGGTTTCGAACCGTTCGACGGCGCCACCCTCAACCCGTCCTGGGAGGTCGCCCGCCTCGTCGCCGACGAGCCGCCCGCAGGGATGGTGGTCACCCCCGTCCGGCTGAGCTGCGTCTTCGGCCAGGCGGCCGGGGAACTGCGCGCGGCGGTGCGCGGCAGCGACCCGGACGTCGTGGTCTGTCTCGGCCAGGCGACCGGCCGCCCCGACATCAGCATCGAGCGCATCGCCGTCAACATCGACGACGCGCGCATCCCGGACAACTCAGGCCGGCAGCCGATCGACCGGCCCGTCGTCCCCGGCGGTCCCGCCGCCTACTTCGCCACCCTGCCGGTCAAGGCGTGCGTGGCCGCCGTCCGGGAGGCCGGCCTGCCGTCCTCCCTCTCCCACAGCGCCGGGACCTTCGTCTGCAACCACGTCTTCTACGCCCTCATGCACCTGCTCGCCACCGAACGCCCCACCGCCCGCGGCGGGTTCGTCCACCTGCCCGCCCTGCCCGAACAGGTCCTCGACCGGGCCCAGCCCTCCCTGCCCGCCGCCACGGCCGCCCACGCCCTGCGCGCCCTGCTCACGGCCTCGGCCCGCCCCACCGACCTGCGCACCCCCGAGGGGACCACCCACTGACGCGCTGAGCACCACCGGCAGTTCCATCAACCGGCACGGGAGCGGAAGCCGACACTCGCGTACCGCAGTTGACGCCGAAACCGGTCCGATCGTCCTCCCGCTGCCCTACCGTCTCCTCCATGCGACCTCCGCTGCTGCACCAGCGCTGTCCCGAACTGGCCGGCTCGCTTCCGTTCCTGCGGCTGGGCACGGCACCCACGCCGGTGCGGGCGCTGCCCGGGCTGGACACGCGCGCCGAGCTGTGGATCAAGGACGAGAGCGGATACGGCGACGGCGGCTGGGGTGGCAACAAGGTCCGCAAGCTGGAGTGGCTGCTCCCGGAGGCCCGGCAACGCGGCGCGAGGACCATCCTCACCGTCGGCGGCCTCGGCACCAACTGGGGCCTCGCCGCCGCCCGCTACGCGCGGGAGCAAGGGCTCCGGGTAGCCCTGGGCCTGATCGACCAACCGGTCGACGAGCACGTGCGGGCCCAACTGGAACGGCTGCGCGCCTCCGGCGCGACGCTCCACCTCCTGCACACCAAGACCCGGCTGATCCTGGCCGCCCCCTGGCTCTTCGTCCGGCACACCCACGGCCGCACCCCGCCGTACTACCTCCCGGCCGGCGGCTCCTCGCCGCTCGGCACGCTCGGCGCCGTCGAGACCGCCCTGGAACTGGCCGGACAGGTCGATGCCGGACAACTACCGGAACCGGCGTGGCTGGTCACCGCCGTCGGATCCGGCGGCACCGCCGCAGGGCTGACCCTCGGACTGCGCCTCGCCGGGCTGCGCACCCGCGTCCTCGGCGTCGTCGTCAACGACACCCTGCCCCTGGACACCCCCACCCTCCTCTCACTGGCCCGCCGCTCCACCGCCCTGCTCCGGGCCCGGGGCGCCGACGTGAGCGGCGCCGAGCCCGCCCCCGACGCGATCCGCACCGAGACGGCCTGGCTGGGAGACGGCTACGCCCACCCCACCCGGGCCAGCGACCGGGCACTCGCACGCGCCGCCGCGCACGCCGGCCTGGCCCTGGAACGCACCTACACCGCCAAGGCACTCGCCGCCCTCCTCGACCTGGATGAGACCGGCCGCCTGGACGGCGGCCCGGTGGTCTTCCTGCACACCCACGGACCGCGATGACGCGGCCTCACGGCGAGGGCCGGTCCCACTGATCCCGCCGGGAGGCCGTCAGCACGGCGGAGCGACGCGGAGGCGGGTGTGCCGGCCGTGGCCGGTGGCGGCGAGCGGGGCGGGCGGCCCGCGCCGGGGGCTCATTCGGGGCGGGGCACGGCAGTGGTGCGGACGTGGACGCGGAGGGTGAAGATCTCATCGGCTCCGGTGATCGCCAGCAGGCGCAGCAGTTGGGGGCCGGCGCCGGAGAGGACGAGCCACACTCCTGCGGCTTCGGCGTCGTGGCGGGCCTGGAGGAGGGCGTTGAGGCACGCCGAGTCGCAGAAGGTGAGGGCTGCGAGATCGACGATCAGCATCGCGGGTGCGTCTGCGACGGCCTTGGCGAGGGCTTCGTCGAGAAGGTGCCGGTTGTCCTGGTCGGGTTCTCCCGCGACGCGGCACACCACCGCGGGGATCGCCGCGGCCTGGGTGGTGACCTGGAGCCGCGCCCGCGTCGGCTGGCCGGGCTCCGGATGGGCGCCCGGGGTGGGGGACATGATGGGTTCCCTTCCGACGGAATGGCTGTCCGATCCCCGTCCTCCCCCGGGCGGCCGCCCTGGAGGTGTACGTCAGCGGCCGAGGGCGTTGGCGAGCTCCTTCTTGTTCATCTTGGAGCGGCCGTGGACGTTGCGCTGCTTGGCCTCGTTGTAGAGCTGGTCGTAGGTGGGGCCTTCGGAGCCCGAGTGGGAGCGCTGGCCGCCCCGCTTGGAGGAGGACATGTCCTGGGTGGAGGAGCGGCTGGCGGTCTTCGACTCGCCGTGCCGGGCCCGTTCCTTGTTCACCGTGCGGGCGGCGATCTCCTTGGCCCGCTTCTCACTCTCACCGCGGTCGAGGGCGCTCTCCTTGATGTGTTCGTACTGGCGTTCCCGCTTCTTGTTCGAGCCGGCCGGCATGACTCCTCCTTGGGCGTGATGTGTGGACCGGCGGCTACCCCGTGCGGCCCGTCCCATGCCTCGACGCGTCGTTCCCGGCCCGGTGAGGAGGGAGAGGACGGCGCGTTCCACGCTCTCGCCGGTGCCGGGCAGGCCCGGCCCGGTCGGGTCGGCGGCGAGGTCGGGCAACGCGTCGGCGACGGTGACTCCCTGGTCGTAGAGCTCGAACAGCCGCGGGTTGACGTAGGAGGCGCGGCAGACGGCCGGGGTGTTCCCCAGGTGGGCCGCCGTCTCGCGGACGACCCGGGCGGCCGCGCGACGCCGGGCGGTCTTCGACCGGCTCGCCTGGGGCCAGGAGACGGCGAGGCCGACCGCGACCAGCACGGTGGCGTGCCAGGTGCGGAAGTCCTTGGCGGACACGTCCGTGCCGCTTCCGGAGCGCAGGTAGGCGTTCAGGTCCACGGCGTCCAGGGACCGCCACGTCCGGTGTTCCCAGAACGCCCAGAGGGCCGGGCCGTCGTCGTGGCGGCGCAGCAGGGCCCGGACGGTGTGCGCGGCGGCCGCGTCGGTGAGGGTGAGGTCACGGCGGCGCCCGGACTTGGCCGCGTACCCGAAGTGGAGGTCGGCGCCGTGGACGGTGGTCTGGTCGCGGCGCAGCGTGGTCAGGCCGTACGAGCCGTTGGCCTTTTGGAGTCAGCCGCCGGGTCGCAACAGGTCGTGAAGGAGGCCGAGGGCGGCGAGCACGGCTTCGCCCTGGATGTCCTCGCGCCGGTTCGACGGCGGTGCGGGCTGGGTGGTGCTGGTCGTGTGCGGGGTCGCGACGGCCACGTAGACGGTGCCCACCGGGCGGCCGTCCTGGGGCGCGGGCCCGGCGACTCCGGTGGTGGCGAGACCGTAGGTGGCGCCGGTGATCGTGCGGATGCCCTCGGCCATCTGGACGGCGACCTCGGGATGGACGGCTCCCGCGTCGGCGAGGAGGGAGGCGTCGACGTGCAGCAGGGTGGTCTTGAGTCCGGTGGCGTAGGCGACGACGCCACCGAGGAACGTCTCCCCCGCGCCGGGCGCGTCCGCCAAGGCGGTGGCCAGGCGACCGCCGGTGAGGGATTCGGCGGCGGCGACGGTGTGGCCGGCGGCCGCCAGGGCCGTGGTGATCTGGCGCACCAGCACACCGGCCCGGTCCAGCCCCGCCCGGACCTGGTCGTCCTGGCGGCTCGGGCCGGGTGCTCGGGCCGTTCCCGCCGAGCGGTCATCGTGGGGCATCGGGGTCATCCGCCGGTCAGCTCGCGATCGTCCAGGCCCACCGGCAGTTCCTCGGGGAGGGCCGCGACGGCTTCCGGCGCCGGTGCTCGGGACTCGACCATGTCCGGGCGTCTGCCCTGCGTCCGAGGCGGAAAACGGGTACGGGACACCGCCCGGTCCATGACCTACGAGGCCGTCACCGTACGGCGGCGTCCGGGGGCCGGGGTCCGGCGTCCGGTGGCCGGGGTCCGGTGGCACCGGAGTCCCGTGGCCGGTCGCAGGAGCTCCCGGCGGGCCGCCCCGCACGCGGGCGCGCGGCGGGCGGACCACCCGCATGCCGCAGCCCGGCGCGCGGGCGACCCCGCGCGCGGTCAGACTCGCCCCCGTGAGCCTTCCGACCGCCCCGAGGAGCACCGTCCGCCGTGTTGAGTGACCAGCACACCCCGCAGGACCCGACCGAACAGCATCCGAGACCGCCGTTCCCCGGTCAGTCGCAGCCCCACCCCGGCACCGCGGACGACATGACGCCCCGGCCGGACCACGGCGAGACGTCCTACCGCGGCACCGGCCGGCTGGACGGTCGCGTCGCCCTGGTCACCGGCGGCGACTCCGGTATCGGCCGGGCCGTCGTGCTCGCGTTCGCCCGCGAGGGCGCCGACATCGCCTTCTGCCACCTTCCCGAGGAAGCGGCCGACGCCGAGGAGACCACCCGCCTGGTCGTCGACGCCGGCCGACGCGTCCTCGCCGTGCCCGGCGACCTACGGGACCAGCGGTTCTGCGCGGAGCTGGTGTCCCGCTGCACCGACACCTTCGGCCGCCTCGACGTCCTGGTGAACAACGCCGCCTACCAGATGTCCCAGCCCGACGGGCTGACCGCGATCACGACCGAACAGTTCGACCGCGTCATGAAGACCAACCTGTACGGCATGTTCTGGACCACCCGCGCGGCCCTGCCCCACCTGCGCGCGGGCGCCTCCGTCATCAACACCGCCTCCGTCCAGGCCTACAAACCCAGCCCCCACCTCCTCGACTACGCGATGACCAAGGCCGCCATCGTCGCCTTCACCCAGGGCCTCGCGATGCAGCTCGCCCCCGACGGCATCCGCGTCAACGCGGTCGCCCCCGGGCCGGTCTGGACACCGTTGATCCCCGCCACCATGGACGAGGACAAGGTCGCCCACTTCGGCGAGCAGTCACCCCTCGGCCGCGCGGCCCAGCCCGCCGAGATGGCCCCCGCCTACGTCTTCCTCGCCTCCCAGGAGTCCTCCTACATCACCGCCGAGATCGTCAACGCCACCGGCGGCACACCACTGCCCTGACACCGCTGGGACGGACCGGTGGTGGCCCCGTGGCCCCCTACCCGGTGGCGCCGGGGACCTTCAGCGGGTCGCGGGGTGGCGGTCTACTCGGCTTCTTCGAGCCGTCCGCCGAGTTCCACCACCCGGTTGCCGGCACAGCGGGGGTGCCAGCAGGTCAGGGGGCCCCGGTACCGGGCGCGGGCGGCTCCTCAGAACGCCGCGCGCAGCGCCGGCAGCAGGGCGTCCCGGGCCCAGTCGAGGTAGGCGGGCTGGGTGTCGCCGCCGACCTGGACGAGGGCGACCTCCCCGAAACCCGCGTCGACGAACGGCCGCACCGCTTCGACGAAGTCCTCGGCCCGGTCGCCGCAGGGGATGCTCCCGGCGACGTCCTCCGGGCGGACGAACCGGCTCGCGGCGGCGAAGCCCGCCGTCCCGGGCAGTTCGGCGTTGACCTTCCAGCCGCCGCCGAACCAGCGGAACTGCTCGTGGGCCCGGCGAACGGCGGCGTCCCGGTCGGTGTCCCAGCACACCGGGAGCTGGCCCACCGCCGGCTTCCCGGCCCCGCCGTGCTCCGCGAAGCCGGTGATCAGCGCCGGGTCCGGCTCCACGGCGATCACCAGGTCGGCCAGCCGGCCGGCCAGTTCGCAGGAGGCCGGGCCGGACACCGCCACCCCGATCGGCGGCGGCCGGTCGGGAAGGTCCCACAACCGGGCGCCCCGGACGTCGAAGTACCGGCCGCGGCGGGTGACGTACCCGCCGTCGAAGAGCGCCCGGATGACCCGCACGGCCTCGTCGAGCATCGCCTGACGCACCGGCACCGCGGGCCAGCCGCGGCCGACCACGTGCTCGTTGAGGTTCTCGCCGCTGCCCAGCCCGAGCCGGAAGCGGCCCTCGGACAGCAACTGCACCGTGGCCGCCTTCTGCGCCACCACCACGGGGTGGTAGCGGAACGTCGGGCAGGTCACGTAGGTCATGAGCGGGATCCGGGAGGTGGCCTGCGCGGCGGCACCGAGCACCGCCCACGCGTACGGGGCGTGGCCCTGCTCGTCCAGCCAGGGGAAGGAGTGGTCCGAGATCACCGAGAAGTCGAAACCGGCCCGCTCCGCGTGCACCACGTCCGCGACCAGGTCACGCGGGCCGCGCTGCTCGGTCATCATCGTGTATCCGATCTGCACCATGACCCGCGCCTGCCCCGATCACCGCGTGCCTCACGCCGAGCGGCCCCGCTTCGTCCGGGCGCGGCGGACGAGCCTTCCCCGGCCCGGCGCCGAGACGCTCCCCCCACGGGCCCGGCGCGGCGTTGTTTCCGCCCGCGCCAGCGGGAAACACGCCCGAGCGACAGTCCCCTGAGCCGGAGCGCAGCGCCATGACAAGCATCCGTCTCCGCACCCGGTACGGCCCGGCCCGGGGCCGGGCACGTCCGCGACTCGGTCCGGTCCCGGCTGCCGTGGCGGGAGCGGGGCGGTGAGCGGCCGGCACGAGGCCCTCAGGTTCGGCGTCGAGGAGGAGTTCCTGCTGGTCGATCGGACCACGCGGATCACCGCCCCCTGCGCCGACCTGGTGGTGGCGCACGCCGCCCGCACCCTCGGTGCCCGGGCCCAGCACGAGTTCCTGGCCACCCAGGTCGAGGCGTGCACCCGCCCGGTCACGACCGCTGCCGGGCTGCACGCGGAGCTGGCGGCCGCACGCCGGGCCATGGCCGAGGCGGCCGAGAACGCCGGGTGCCTCCTCGTGGCCACCGGCACCGCCGTCCTGCCGAGTCACCATCCGTTGCCGCTGACCCCGACCGACCGCTACCGGCGCGTCGCCGCCCACGTGGGCCCGGCCGCCGACCAGGTGGGGGGCGAGATCTGCGGCTGCCACGTCCACCTCGGCGACCTCGGCCGCGCCGACGCCCTCGCGATCAGCGCCCACCTGCGCCCGTGGCTGCCGCTCCTGCAGGCACTGTGCGTCAACTCGCCGTTCTGCGAGGGCCGGGACCGCGGCGCCGCGAGCAGCCGTGCCGGCCGCCACCTGGCATGGCCGACCTGCGGGCCGGCCCCGGTTCTGGATCCGGAGGAGTACGAGCGGACGGTACGACGGCTGATCACCCACCGGGTGATCCTCGACCGGAAGATGCTCTACTGGTACGCCCGGCCGTCCGAACACCTGCCCACGCTCGAAGTGAGGATCGCCGACACCAACGCGGACGCCGACGCCCCGCTCCTGCTGGCCGTCCTCCTGCGCGGACTCGCGCGCACCTTCCTCGCCGCCCACCGCAACGGTGTCCCACCGCCGCGCACGGCTGCGGCGGCCCTGCGGGAGGCCCATCGGCAGGCTGCCCGCGGCGGCCTCGCCGGCGTCGGCACGGACCCGTCCACCGGTCGCCGCGTGCCGATGTCCCGGCTCGTCGCCCGCCTGCTCGACCTGACCGGTCCCGCTCTGGCGGAGGTGGGCGACCTGGAGACCGCACGCCTCCTCCTCCACCGCCGGTTGACCTGCGGCACGGACGCCGACCGACAACGGGCCGTGTTCAACCGCCGTCGTTCGCTGACCGACGTCGTCGACGACCTCGCCCACCTCACCGCCGCCCCCGGAATCGCGGCGGCCCCGGTCCCCGCCCCCACCTCCGGCAGCGGCTTTCAGCGCCTCGGCAGCGCCACCGTCCCGTTCTGAACGGCGCTCCCGTTCTGAACGACGCCTCGCCGACGTGGCACGGGCGACACGGCCCGCCCGTCAGGCCCGGGAAGCGGGCGGCGGGGACACACCCGCGCTTCTGACGGTGATTCCGACGGGCAAGGCCTCGCAGCCCGGGGGCGGCGGGAGGTCGGGCAGGAGCGGTGTCGGGCGGTGGGACGGCCGCCCCGGCGGGGGTGGCGTCGGCGGCAGCGGCACGGCTGCCGGGGAAACGGCGCTCATGATCTCAGCTCTCCTCTGCTCGACCCCGCCCGTGACTCCGGCTACCCGGATCCGGCGCCACCACGCCCGGTTCCACCCGGTGTTGGCGCCCGTGCTCGGTGGTAGGCCGGGGGCCAGGTGCTGGGTGGCGACGGGGGTTGCGCGGTCGGCGGCACCAGCTGCCCGCTCATGCCGTCATCCTTCGGACGACATCCGATGTTTGTCATCGGATGGATGACGTGCTACAACGGTTCCCAGGTGAAGCGCACTGCTGACCAATGAACCAGTGGAGGTGTTTCGCGATGCTGATGCGCACCGACCCGTTCCGCGAGCTGGACCGCCTGACCCAGCAGTTCCTCGGCGGCAACGGCACGTGGTCCCGACCGGCCCCGATGCCGCTGGACGCCTACCGCGCCGGCGACGAGTACGTGATGTGCTTCGACCTTCCCGGGGTGGACCCGGAGGCGATCGACATCGACGTCGAACGGAACATGCTGACCGTGAAGGCCGAACGCCGTCCGCGCCACGAGGGCGAGGGCGTGAAGTGGGAGCTGTCCGAGCGCCCGCTCGGCGTCTTCTCCCGGCAGGTCATGCTCTCCGACACGCTCGACCCCGAGGGGATCACCGCCGACTACGAGGCCGGCGTGCTGACCCTGAAGATCCCGGTCGCCGAGCGGGCCAAGCCCCGCAAGATCGCCATCGGGCACGGCGACGACCGCAAGCAGCTCAAGGCCTGACC
>NZ_JBHXTG010000023.1:25685-100717 GCF_042677465.1 Kitasatospora sp. NPDC127111 | reverse complement strand
GCCGTCCTGCGCGCCCGCTGCGACGCCGGCGCCGCCGCCATGATGGTCACCCACGAACCCCGCCACGCCGCCTGGGCCGACCGCGTCGTCTTCCTGCGCGACGGCCGGATGGTCGACGAGAGCGTCAGCCAGGACGCCGGCAGCCTGCTCGTCTCCGCGGCCACCAACGCGAAGGGTCCGGTGGGAGAGTGAGGCTCAGTTCCTGGCGGGTCGCCCTGCGCATCGCCCGCCGCGACGCCCTGCGCGCCAAGGGCCGCAGCGCCCTCGTCGTCGCCATGGTCGCCCTGCCCGTCCTCGGTGTCTCCGGCGCCGACGTGGTCTTCCGCAGCGCCGAACTCGACCCGGTCGAACGGGTGGTCCGCACCATGGGCCAGTCCGACGCCGAGATCCACCTGCTCGACCGCGGCGCGGTCGTCCTGCAGGCACCGGACCCGGAGGAGGACCTGCACTACGAGGCCCCCGGCGAGGCCAAGCAGGAGAACGGGCAGCCCAAGTACACCCCCGAGCAGCGTCGCAGCCTCGACACCGAACCCGCCGAGCTGATCCGCCAGCTGCTCCCGGCCGGTGCGACGCTCGTCCCGGTCCGCCAGGGCCCCTACACCGCCACCAGCACCGCCGAAGGCCTGCTCAGCACGCAGGTCGTCGAGGCCGACCTCACCGACCCGGTCTGGAAGGGCCGGATCGACCTGGTCGAGGGGCGCGCCCCGAGCGCCGCCCACGAGATAGCCGTCACCCGGGACTTCCTCGACCGCTCCGGCCTGAAGCTCGGCGACAAGACGTCCCCGCGCGGCCTGGAGGCCACCCCGTACACCATCACCGCCGTCGCCGAGTACCCCGGCGAGCTGAAGACCACCGGGCTGATCGCCCGACCCGGCGGGTTCATCGACCAGCTCGCCAAGCTGCCCGGCGCCGACAGCGGCAAGGGGCGGCTCCCGGGGGAGGGGGAGACCACCCGCTGGCTGGTCGAGCTCGCGCCCGGCACCGCCATCGACTGGCCCAAGGTGACGGAGTTCAACAAGTACGGCTACACCGTCGCCGCCCGCAGCGTCGTGCTCGACCCGCCGCCCCGCTCCGAGGTGCCGCTCTACCAGCGGCGGAGCGAGGACGGCGGCGGCACCAGCTACTTCGACAAGACCTCCGTCGTGATCCTCGCCACCGTCGTCGGCATGGCCCTGCTGGAGATCGTGCTGCTCGCGGGCCCCGCCTTCGCCGTCGGGGCCAGGCGCTCCCGGCGGCAGCTCGGCCTGCTCGCCGCCGGCGGCGGTGACCGCGCCAACGTCCGCGGGGTCGTCCTCGGCGGCGGCATCGTCCTCGGCGTCACCGGCGCCGCGGTCGGCCTGGCCGTCGGCGTCGGACTGGTCGCGTTGCTGCGCACCCGGGCCGAGGAGTTCGCCGGGAAGCGGTTCGGCCACTTCGACCTGCAGCCGCTCGACCTGCTCGGCATCCTCGCCATCGGCCTGGTCACCGGCCTGCTCGCGGCCGTCGTCCCGGCCGTCCAGGCCTCCCGGCAGGACGTCGTCGCCGCGCTCACCGGGCGCGACTCGCTCAAGCCGCCGAGTCGCAAGCTCGCCGTGCTCGGCCTGCTGATGCTGGCCGGCGGCGCCGCGCTCGCCCTGGTCGGCGCGACCAGCGGCATCGGCAGCCGCAGCATGGCCGTCCTCGGCGGCTCGGTGATCGCCGAACTCGGCATGGTCGCCCTGACCCCCTACCTGGTCGGCCTGTTCGGCCGGCTCGGCCGCTGGCTGCCGCTCGGCCCCCGCCTCGCGCTGCGCGACTCGGTCCGCCACCGCGGACGCACCGCCCCCGCCGTCGCCGCCGTCATGGCCGCCGTGGCGGGCTCCGTCGCCGTCGGCATCTACACCGCCAGCAGCGACGAGCAGCAGCGCCGCGAGTACTCCGCCGCCGGCCCCGCCAACGCGGTCATCCTGGCCAGCGGCTGGGGCGCGGCCGCGGACGGCAAGCTGCTGCCGCAGCTGCGCGCTGCCGTGCAGAACAACATCCCGGCGCTCGGCACCCGGGCCGACGTCCAGAAGGCCAACTACAAGGGGGACTGCTCCGGCTACGCCGGGAACTGCGGCTACGTCAGTACCACGCTGCCCAAGGAGCGGCGCTGTCCGCTGTACGACCAGGACGCCGACTCGATCCCGGACGACGAGGCCAACCGGATGCGCCGGGAGGACGAGCGCTGCAAGGGGGGCGCCTCCTACCGGGCCAACCCCTTCGGCGACCTCAACGTCGGCGACGGCACCCTGCTGCACCACCTCTACGGCGTCGGCGACCCGGCCGCCGGCCGGGCGCTCGCCGCGGGCAAGGTCGTCGTCTTCGACCCGAGGTACGTCAAGGACGGCAAGGTCCTGCTGGAGCTGACCGAGCCCACGGACCCGGCCGCCCTCAAGGCGAGCCCGAACCACCAAGCGGCCCACCACCAGGTCGCCGCCGACGCCGAGCTGGTCACCGCCGGCATCCCGACCAGCGGCGGGCAGGCCGTGATGAGCCCGGAGACCGCCCAGCGGCTCGGGCTGACGCTCGGCGACGCCGGCTCGGTCTGGCTGCCCGCGTCCGCGCCGTCCGACAGCGCCGAGCAGAAGGCGAACGCGGCGATCGCCAAGCTCGCCGACGGCACCCAGTTCCAGATCGAGCGCGGCTACCGGTCGGAGGCCGACCTGATCACGCTCGGCCTGAGCGCCTTCGCCGGCCTGGTCGCGCTCGGCGCGGCCGGCATCGCCACCGGCCTCGCCGCCGCCGACTCGCAGCGCGACCTGACCACGCTCGCCGCGGTGGGCGCCGCACCGCGGATCCGCCGCACCCTCTCCGGCTTCCAGTGCGGGGTGATCGCGGCGATGGGCGCCCTGCTCGGGGTCGTCGCCGGGGTGGTGCCGGCCGTGGCCCTGCGCAAGGTGGAGGGCATCGCGGTCGGCTACCCGGGCATCACCCCCGAGGAACTGGCCGACCGGAGCGTCGTCGTGTTCCCGTGGCTCAACATCGGGGTCACCGTGGTCGTCCTGCCGCTGCTCGCGGTGGCGCTGGCCGCCCTGCTCACCCGCTCGCGGATCTCGCTGCTGCGCCGCTCCGTCTGACCGGCCCGCCCGTCCCCGCCGCCCCCGGCCGCCCCGCGCGTCCGGGGGCGGCGGCGTGCCGGCGGGCCGCCGCGGGGTGACGGAGGCGGCCGGGGTGACGGAGGTTACAGCCCCGGCGGCGACCGGTGGCCGGACGGCCGGGGCGGACACCCGCACGGGCGAACTAAAGTCGTCCGTATGACGAGAACCCCGGACAGCGTCGTCCGCTCCTTCATCGACCAGCACCAGGCCGCCTTCCTGGCCGACCTCTCCGACTGGCTCCGCATCCCCTCGGTCTCCGCCGACCCCGACCGGGCCGGTGACGTGCGCCGCTCCGCCGAGTGGCTGGCGGCGAAGCTGCGCGACACCGGCTTCCCGGTGGCCGAGGTCTGGGAGACGGACGGTCTGCCGGCGGTCTTCGCCGAGTGGCCGTCCGGGGACTCGTCCGCGCCGACCGTGCTGGTCTACGGGCACCACGACGTGCAGCCCGCGGCCAAGGAGGACGGCTGGGCGACCGAGCCGTTCGAGCCGACGGTGGTCGGCAAGCAGCTGTTCGCCCGCGGCGCCGCCGACGACAAGGGCCAGGTGTTCTTCCACACCCTGGGTCTGCGCGCCCACCTGGCCGCCACCGGGCGGACCGCGCCGGCCGTCAACCTCAAGCTGCTGATCGAGGGTGAGGAGGAGTCCGGCTCGCCGCACTTCGCCGACCTGGTCCGCCGCGAGGCCGGCCGGCTGGCGGCGGACGTGGTGATCATCTCGGACACCGGCATGTGGTCGGAGTCCACGCCGACCGTCTGCACCGGCATGCGCGGGCTGGCCGACGCCCAGATCGACCTGTACGGCCCGGACACCGACATCCACTCCGGCTCCTTCGGCGGCGCCGTGCCCAACCCGGCCGCGGTCGCGGCGGAGCTGGCCGCCGGGCTGCACGACGGCGACCGCCGGGTGGCGATCCCGGGCTTCTACGACGGCGTGGTCGAACTGACCGAGCGGGAGCGCGAGCTCTTCGCCGAGCTGCCCTTCGACGAGGCGCGGTGGCTGGAGGTCGCCAAGTCGTACGGCCTCCGGGGCGAGGCCGGCTACTCGACCCTGGAGCGGATCTGGGCCCGGCCGACCGCCGAGGTCAACGGCATCTGGGGCGGCTACACCGGCCCCGGCGGCAAGACCATCGTCCCGGCCTCGGCGCACCTCAAGCTCTCCTTCCGGCTGGTCGCCGGCCAGGAGGTGGAGAAGGTCCGGGAGGCGGTCCGGGCGTGGGTGGCCGAGCGGGTGCCCGAGGGCGTCCGGTACGAGCTGGTGTTCCCGGGGGCGACCCGGCCCTGCCTGACCCCGCTGGACCACCCGGCGCTGCAGTCCACCGTCCGGGCGATGGGGCGGGCGTTCGAGCAGCGGATCCTGTTCACCCGGGAGGGCGGTTCCGGCCCGGCCGCCGACCTGCAGGACGTGCTCGGCGCGCCGGTGCTCTTCCTCGGCATCTCGGTGCCCTCGGACGGCTGGCACTCGGTCAACGAGAAGGTCGAGCTGGACCTGCTGGCGAAGGGCGTGGAGACGGCCGCCTACCTCTGGGCCGACCTGGCCGAGAACTGGCGGCCGGGCGATGCCGGTGCCTGAGGGCGCCAACGCCCGTGTCCGGCGGGCGACCACCGATCCAGCTGACTCATCACGTGGGGACGGAACGAAGTGAGCACCATGCCTGAGACCGAACGCCCGCTCAACCTGGCACTGGCCCGGGCCGGGGTGGACCGGGCGGCCCAGCACCGGTTCGACGAGCCCTGGCTGGCGGCGGCGTGGAGCCACCCGGCCACCAAGGTGCTGCCGATCGCCGGGGGCGAGGCGTTCGTGGTGGACACCGGGAGCGGCACCGAGCTGGTCCTGCTGCCCTCCTTCGAGGCGCCGCAGACCGGGGACCGCTACTTCCTCGGCACCGACGAGGACGGCGTCTCGTACTTCGCGCTGGCCGGCGAGAGCCTGCCCGGGCGGCTGGACGGCGACGCCCGTCCGGCCGGCCTGCGCGAGGTCGGCGCGCTGCTCTCGGACCGGGACGCCGGGCTGCTGGTGCACGCCGTCGCCCTGGAGCACTGGCACCGGCTGCACAGCTTCTGCTCGCGCTGCGGGCACCCGACCGAGAAGGCCGGCGCCGGTCACGTCCGGCGCTGCACCTCCTGCGCGGCCGAGCACTACCCGCGCACCGACCCGGCGGTGATCATGATGATCACCGACGAGCAGGACCGCTGCCTGCTCGGGCGTCAGGCGCTCTGGCCGGAGGGCCGCTGGTCGACCCTGGCCGGTTTCGTCGAGCCGGGGGAGTCGATCGAGCAGGCGGTGGTCCGCGAGGTCTTCGAGGAGGCCGGGGTGCGGGTCGCCGAGGTCTCCTACGTGGCCAGCCAGCCGTGGCCGTTCCCGTCCAGCCTGATGCTCGGCTTCATGGGCAAGGCCCACCCGGACGGCACGGCGATCACCGTGGACGGGGAGGAGCTGGCCGAGGCGCGCTGGTTCTCCCGGGAGGAGCTGAGGGCCGGGATGGCGGCCGGCGAGATCCTGCCGCCGTCCGGGATTTCGATCGCCCGTCATCTGGTCGAACTCTGGTACGGCGGGCCGCTGCCCTCGGCGGCGCGCTGGTAATTCCGTCGAATGGGGGGCGCGTGGCGTATTGCCGTGCGCCCCCCATTTCTCTTCCGTGCCCTCCGGTGTGGCTTCCGCCCGGCGGCTTTCCCCCGATGCCGGCGGCATTCCTGAGCCGAACGGGTGATGGCGGGCGATTTCCCGTAGGCCGGGCGGTCGGATGTTCGTATCCGGAGGGGTCCGCTCGCGCAGCGCTCCGCCGCTCCGACCCGACCCGTCGCAGGCCGCCCCGGGCCCGCCGCCGCCGATCCGGGCCGACATTGCCCGAATCGGCTGAAACGGCGTCACCGCCCTCGCTACATTCACTCGGGTGACAATCCCCCGGGGCACCGCCCAATCCCCCAAATACCAGCGCCTCGCCGCCGATCTGCGCCGCCGGATCGCCGAGGGCGAGTTCACCGCCCAGGCCGCCCTGCCGGTCGAGAGCGAACTGGAGCGCCAGTACGGCGTCGCCCGCAACACCGTCCGGCTGGCCGTCGACGTCCTGGTCAACGAGGGCCGGCTGGTCCGCCTCCAGGGCAAGGGCACCTACCTGCGGGAACACCCCGTCCTGGACCACCGCGCCTACGGCCCCACCCCGCCGTCGGCGCCGCTCCCGCCCGGGCCGCTGCCGCCCGCGCCGCGCGAACCCCAGACCGGGCCGCGCGACTGCCTGGCCGCGCCCACCACCGTCTACCTCGGCGAGGCCGCCGAGGCCGGCCGGGAACTCACCACCGACTTCGAGATGATGATCGTCCGGGCCCGGGTGGACATCGCCGAACGGCTCGGGCTGCGGCCCGGCGAGGCCATCGTGGTCCGCCGCCAGCTGCGGATGCTGGACCGCGAGCCGTACTCGATCGAGGAGAGCCACTACCGGGCTGGCCTCGCCGCCGGCACCCCGCTGATGGAGCCCGACCAGATCGACGGCGGGGACGAGGCGGTGCTCGCCGCGCTCGGCCGCACCGAGGTCGGCGCCGTCGACCACCTGGTGGCCCGGATGCCGGGCCCCGAGGAGGCGCAGTGGTTCCAGGGCGGCCCCGGGGTGCCGCTGATGGTCCAGACCCGGGTGACGTTCGACCGGCGCGGGCCGGTCCGGGTCATCGAGACCCGCTACTCCGCCGACCGCAGCCGGCTGGTCTACGGCGTCGGCGACCTCGCCGCGCGGGCGCAGCTGCCCGCGCCCGCCGCGCCGGTCGACCCGGCCCGGGCCGACGCGCCGTGACGCGCCGGCCCCGGGCCGCGGGCGCCGTCGGTCCGCCGTGTCGCCGGGCCGGTCGGGCGGGTCAGGCCGCCAGGGCCTTCTTGACCTGGAGCAGGCTCGGGTTGGTCATCACGATCTGCTCGCCGCCGCCCTCCGGCTTCACCAGCACCGTCGGCACCGTCTGGTTGCCGTTGTTCACCGACTCGACGAAGGACGCCGACGCCGGGTCCTCCTCGATGTTGATCTCGGTGTAGCCGATGCCCTCCCGGTCCAGCTGGCTCTTGAGGCGGTTGCAGTAGCCGCACCAGGTCGTGCTGTACATCGTGACGCTGCCGGACATCGAGGGGACTCCTTCGGGAAGAGGGGCGTGCGGTCTCGGGGGAGAACGCCCGCCGCGCACCGGTCATTCCGCGGCACCGGACGGTCCGCGGGCGCCCGGGAGCGGGGACGCCCCCGCGCGCCCGGTCGCGTCGATCATCCTGCGATCACACCGGGCCTGTGGACAACCCCGCCCGGGTTGTCGGCCCGGGCTGAGAGGATGGAACGCATGCAGGAAGACCTTCTGAGCGGCAGCCCGTTCGACTTCGGCGGCGCCGGGCCCGCCACCGGCCCCGACGCGGTGCTCGCCGGGCTCGACCCGGAGCAGCGGGCCGTCGCCACCGCCCTGCACGGGCCCGTCTGCGTCCTCGCCGGCGCCGGCACGGGCAAGACGCGCGCCATCACCCACCGGATCGCCTACGGCGTGCGCAGCGGTGTCTACCAGCCCGCCCAGGTCCTCGCCGTCACCTTCACCGCCCGCGCCGCCGGCGAGATGCGCGGCCGGCTGCGCCAGCTCGGCGCCGACGGCGTCCAGGCCCGCACTTTCCACGCCGCCGCGCTGCGCCAGCTCCAGTACTTCTGGCCGCGCGCCGTCGGCGGGCCGGTGCCCCAGCTGCTGGAGCGCAAGGTGCAGCTGGTCGCCGAGTCCGCCGGGCGCTGCGGCCTGCGGGTCCAGCGCACCGAGCTGCGCGACCTCACCGCCGAGATCGAGTGGGCCAAGGTCACCCAGATCGGGCCCGACGACTACCCCGCCGCCGTCCAGAAGTCCGGCCGCGAGGCCCCGCGCGACCCGGCCGAGACCGCCCAGGTCTACCGGGTCTACGAGGAGACCAAGAGCCGCCGCGGCGTCATCGACTTCGAGGACGTCCTGCTGCTCACCGCCGCCATCCTGGAGGACCGGCCGGACATCGCCGACCAGGTCCGCGCCCAGTACCGGCACTTCACCGTCGACGAGTACCAGGACGTCTCGCCGCTCCAGCAGCGGCTGCTCGACCAGTGGACCGGCGCCGGGGGCGGCGCCAGCCTCTGCGTGGTCGGCGACGCCAGCCAGACCATCTACTCGTTCACCGGGGCCACCCCCGACTACCTGCTGAACTTCCGCACCCGCCACCCCGAGGCGACGGTGGTCAAGCTGGTCCGCGACTACCGCTCGACCCCGCAGGTCGTCCACCTCGCCAACGGGCTGCTCGCCCAGGCCCGCGGCCAGGCCGCCCGGCACCGGCTCGAACTGGTCTCCCAGCGCGAGGCCGGCCCCGAGCCGGTCTACACCGAGTACGAGGACGAGCCCACCGAGGCCGAGACGACGGCCCGCCGGATCCAGGAGCTGCTCGCCTCCGGAGTCCGGGCCAGCGAGGTCGCGGTGCTGTTCCGCACCAACGGCCAGTCCGAGGTCTACGAGCAGGCGCTCGCCGACCTCGGCGTCTCCTACCAGCTCAAGGGCGCCGAGCGGTTCTTCGAGCGGCCCGAGGTGCGCGACGCCGGGGTCCTGCTGCGCGGCGCCGCCCGGGCCGGCTCCGACCCGCTCACCGACGGCACCCCCGGCCTGGCCGCCCAGGTCCGCGCGGTGCTCGCCACCCGCGGCTTCACCCCCGAGCCGCCGGCCGGCTCCGGCGCGGTGCGCGAGCGCTGGGAGTCGCTGGCCGCGCTGGTCCGGCTCGCCGAGGAGTTCGAGCGCACCCGCGCCGCCGCCGGGGAGGGCGCCGACCTCGCCGCGTACGTCGCCGAGCTGGACGCCCGCGCCGCCGCCCAGCACGCCCCGGCCGTCGAGGGCGTCACGCTGGCCTCGCTGCACGCCGCCAAGGGCCTGGAGTGGGACGCCGTCTTCCTGGTCGGCCTCACCGAGGGCACCCTGCCGATCATCTACGCCAAGACCGACGAACAGATCGAGGAGGAGCGCCGGCTGCTGTACGTCGGCGTCACCCGCGCCCGCAAGCACCTCTCGCTCTCCTGGGCGCTCTCGCGTTCCCCGGGCAGTCGCGCGAGCCGCAAGCCCACCCGCTTCCTGGACGGACTGCGGCCGGGCTCCGGCCTGCCCGGCGCGCGCGCCGGGAGCAGGGGCGGGCGCGGCGGCGTCGAGCCCGGCGAGCGCTCCGCCGGGCGCCGGGTGCGCGGGCCGGTCAAGTGCCGGGTCTGCGAGCGGGTGCTCACCGAGGCGGTCGAGCGCAAGCTCCGCCGCTGCGAGAGCTGCCCCTCCTCCATGGACGAGGCGCTGTACGAGCGGCTGCGCGAGTGGCGGGCCGCCCAGGCCAGGAAGCAGGGCGCGCCGGCCTACGTGGTCTTCACCGACGCGACGCTGATGGCGATCGCCGAGGACGTCCCCGCGACCCGGCAGGAGCTGGCGGTGATCTCGGGGGTCGGCGCGATGAAGCTGGACAAGTACGGGGCCGCCGTGCTCTCGTTGTGTGCGGGGGAGGAGCCCGAGGAGGATCCGGCCGACGTCGAGGACGGCGGTCCGGGCGAACCGGCCTGAGCCGGTCCGGGGCAGAGGTGGCAGGCGCTTCGAGGCGCCTCGGAACTCGTCGGGGAACTCGCCGGAAAAATAGTTTGCGCGCCGTACCGGGAGCGCAATAGCCTGCCGGAGCGGTCAAGGGGACGAGATCGCACGGGTTCACGCCTGTGTCATGTTCTCCTGCGCCCGAAAGCTTGATCCTGCAACACCAGCTTCACCAGCTTCACCGAGACAGACATCCGAACAGTTCGGAGCCGGGGGAACCGGGCTCCGCGAGACGCCGAGAGGAGGCGAAGACAGTGGGAACCATCATGATCACCAAAATGACTGGCCAGACCGTTGTCGCTGCCTCCCTGCGCGCCGCCCGCCTGCGGGCTCTCGCCGCCGTTGGCGGAACCGGTCTGGGTCTCGACGCCACCGGTGTCACCGTCGTCCCCGCTTCCCTGGGCTCCGCTGTCAGTGGTCTTGGACACACTGATCTGTGCAGCACGGGCCTGCGGGGCGGCAACGGCAGCGAAGGCACCAGTGTCGAGACCGGTCTGTCCCGTGACTGGGCGTCGGTGGGCACGTCGCGCTCCCTGCGTGATGAGCGACCGACCCAGGCACCGAAGGCGGCCGTAGCCGCCGCCACGCATGGCGGCTATGCGCAGGTCATCGGTGCCGGAAACGCCCAGAAGCAGAACGAGCAGCAGATTAACCAGGCCATGGCCGTCTTTGTGGACGAGGCCAAGGCCGTCCGGATGCGGGCCTTCCGCGGGCCTGAACCCTGGAGAGAACGAACCTGAGGAAGCCTCAGGTCGGCACCTCCAGGGCCGCGGAACCCGTCACACCGGGATCCGCGGCCCTTCTGTTTTGTCCGGTACGCAAGACCACCCAGGCCCCCCGGGGCCTCCGGCCCAGCCCCACCAGTCAGCTGAGCCGGACCCACTGAGAAGACGAGGAAGACGCCCACAGTGTCCACGGTCATCACGCCGCCCATCCCGTCCGTACCGACGACAAGCCAGAACACCCAGGCCGACCAGGCCGACCCTCCGGAGGTATCCCAGATGCAGCTCACCTCGATCGACCAGGCCGAGGCGCTCGGTCTCCCCATCCCGTGCCGCGCCTTCGACCCCGAGGTCTTCTTCGCCGAGACGCCCGCCGACGTCGAGTACGCGAAGTCCCTCTGCGGCACCTGCCCGGTCAAGGAGGCCTGTCTGGCCGGGGCGCTCGAGCGGCGTGAGCCGTGGGGCGTCTGGGGCGGCGAGCTCTTCGTCCAGGGCGTCGTCGTGGCCCGCAAGCGGCCGCGTGGCCGTCCGCGCAAGACCGAGGTCGCGGCGTGAACCCCGCGTTCGGAGCCGAGGCCGTCCGCCGGGGAGAGCAGCCCCCGCTGGACAGCGCCCTCCGCCGCTCCGTGCGAATCGCCGCCGCCAAGGCCGACGCAGCCCGCACCGTCCACTTCCCCACGACGCACCACGAGCAGGACCACCACATGACCGCCGCCGCCATCGACCCGACCGTCCGCGCCGAGCAGACCACCGAACTCCAGATCCAGAACAGGACCCTCGAAATGCAACTCCTCCACGAATCCCTGGCCCGGGCCCATATGCAAGAGCGCCTCCAGGAGGCTGAGCACGAACAGCTCGTCTCCCGGGTCGTCCGGGCCAAGCGGCTCAAGCAGAAGGCCGAGCGGGCCTCGCTGCGGGCCCGCAAGGCCCTCGCCGTCGCGCTGATGTAGCCGCCGGCCCCCAGGAGCAACACCCCCGTCGTGCCGCAGGCCGCCCCCCGAACCGGGGAGCGGCCTGCGGCCGTTGGCGCGCGGTCGGTCAGCGCTCGCCGACCGGCCCGCGCTTCCGCGCCCGCGCGGGCTGCTCCGCGAACTCCGGCAGCCAGCGCAGCATCTCCGCCCGGAACGGCGCGTTCGCCCCCAGCTGGCAGAGCACGCCGATGGTGCTCAGGGTGACCCGGTGGATCAGCAGGTACGCGGGCGGCAGGTTCAGCTGCTTGCCCAGGTTGTACGCGGGCGAGCGCGGATCGGCGATCCGGGCGGCCTGCGCCCGCATCCAGGCCCGGGTGAAGTGGAAGGTGTCCACGGTGGCCGGCTCGATGATCGGCAGCAGGTAGTCCAGCACCGCGTCCGGGTCCAGCTCGATCGAGGGCTTGACGAAGCCCTCCTCGCGCAGCATCTCCAGCACGCCCGCCGCGTCGCCGGCCAGTGCCATCCGCAGCGAGGCCCCGATCGGCGCGGGCAGCCCGCCCGGCAGCCGGTCGACGGTGCCGAAGTCCAGCACGCCGAGCCGCCAGCCGTCCGCCGGCCCGTCGTCCTTCAGCAGCCGGAAGTTGCCCGGGTGCGGGTCGGCGTGCAGCAGTCCGGTCCGCGACGGGCCCGCGAACAGGAACCGCGCCAGCAGGTGCCCGGCCCGGTCGCGCTCCTCCTGGGTCCCGTCCGAGATCACCTCGGCCAGCGGGGTGCCGCCCATCCACTCGGTGACCAGCACCTGGTCCGCCTGCGCCACCACACCGGGCACCACGATGTCCGGGTCGCCCGCGAACTCCTCGGCGTGCCGGCGCTGCGCCTGCGCCTCCAGCTCGTAGTCCAGCTCCTCGGACACCCGCTCGCGCAGCTCGGTGATCAGCGGCTTGATGTCGAGGCCGGGGATGAGCGGGCCGACCAGCCAGGCCACCCGGCTCAGCTGGGAGAGGTCCGCCAGCAGCGCGTCACCCGCGCCCGGGTACTGGACCTTGACCGCGACCTCGCGGCCGTCGTGCCAGACCGCCCGGTGCACCTGGCCGATCGACGCGGCGGCGGCCGGCCGGTCGTCGAACTCCTGGAACAGCTCGCGCCAGCCCTTGCCCAGCCGCTCGGCGAGCGCCGCGTGCACCTTGGCCGCGGGCATCGGGGGAGCGGCGTCCTGCAGCTTGGTCAGCGCCGCCCGGTAGGGCCCGGCGACCTCCTCCGGCAGTGCGGCCTCGAAGACGGACAGCACCTGCCCGAACTTCATCGCCCCGCCCTTGAGTTCGCCCAGGACCTTGAACAGCTGGTCCGCGGTGGCCTGCTGCAGCTCGGCCGTCACCACCTCGGCCGACCGCCCCCCGATCCGCTTGCCCAGCCCGAGGGTGGCCCGGCCCGCGATCCCCAGCGGCAGGGCGGCGAGTCGTGCCGTGCGGGTCACTGCCTTGCGCGGAAGATCGCTCACCCGGGTCTCCAATTCCCACGCCCCCGGCAACCCCGCCGTCGGGGGCCGGTCGTCATGACGCCATTGTGCCCGCTCCCCACCCCGGCCCCGGCCGCATTTCCGGACCCACCGCGGGGCGGTCCGCCCCACCCCTCACCGTGTGACGCGGATCACGCGGAATTGGGCGGGTGGGAGCGATGAGTTTTCGGTGCGGCGCCGGTCTGTAGTGCGTAAGTCCGAAGCGGCAGAGAGAAACGAGCACCCCATGCGCATCGTGATCAGCGAGTTCATCAGCCTGGACGGCGTCGTGCAGGCGCCCGGCGGCCCCCAGGAGGACACCGACGGCGGCTTCGCCCACGGCGGTTGGACCCACCCGTTCTTCGACCCGGAGGTGATGGGCGGCGTGATCGGCGAGGCGATGGCCAGCACCGAGGCGCTGCTGTTCGGCCGCCGGACCTGGCAGACGATGGCGGGGGCGTGGCCCGAGCGCGCGGGTGACCCGTTCGCCGACCAGATGAACGCCATCCGCAAGTACGTGGTGACCGGAACGCTCGCCGACTCCGAGCTGACCTGGAACAACACCACCCGCATCCCCGGCGGTGAGGCCGTGGACCGCATCCGCGAGCTGCGGGCGGCCGACGGTGGCGACCTGTCGGTCATGGGCAGCCCCACCCTCGTGCGCACCCTGCTCGCCGAGGGGCTGGTCGACGAGCTCCGCCTCATGATCATGCCGGTCCTCCTCGGCGGCGGAAAGACGATCTTCCCGGCCGACGGCGCCCTCCGCACGCTGGAGCTCGTCTCGACGGTCACCAGCAAGACCGGCGTCACCATCTGCACCTACCGTCCGGCGGCCACCGCCTGACCGCGGGGCCGCCCGGCCGGCACCCGGCTCCCTCACCCCGGCGGCATCGGCTGCCACAGGCACCCGCAGTCCGGGTGCCCCCGCAACCGGAGTCGCCGGGTCATGCCGTCCGAGGCCGAGACCTCGCACCACCCGTCCACGCTGGGCGGCCGCACGTCGTCCAGGTGGAGCTGCGCGTGGAGGGCCGCGAGGCCGGCGACCGCCGTGGCCAGGGCGGTGTCGCAGGCCGGGGTGCGGGCCCGGCCGGGGCCCTCCTCGGCGATCTGGGCGAGCAGGCGCGGCCAGACCGCGTCCTCGTCCTCCCGCGCGAGCACCAGGCAGTGGCCGCAGGCCGAGACGCCGGGCACCACCAGCGGCCCGACCACGCCGAGCTCCTCGACCACGCCGACGTACAGGTGGGGGATGCCGCCGCGCAGCAGCTGCTTGGCCGCGTACGTGCCGCCGGCGAAGGCGCCGCTGCCGTCCCGGGGCGCCAGCACCACCAGGTCGGGTGGCCGCCGGTCCGGCGCGCGGCGGGTGCGCGGCGCCGGGCGCCGCCCGCGGACGCGGTGGACGGCTTCGCGGGCCGCGGTGGCGCGCAGCCGCCCGATGTCGGACGGCGGCAGCCCGGCGGGGGAGCAGTCCCCCGGTCCGACCCGGCCGGCGTCCGCCACGGTGACGGTGCCCGTGCCGCCCGCGGCGAGCACGGCGGCGACCGCCGCCCCGATGCGGCCGGCACCCCGGACCTCGACCCGCTGTCCGGCCCGCCGGGCGAGGACGGCGGGGCCGGCGCCGGGGCCGGAGTGGACCAGGGAGAGCGAGGCGAGGTCGGGTTCGAGCTGGTCGCGGTGCGGCTGGGGGAAGCGGGCGAGCGCTTCGCGGGTGGCGTCGGCGTCGTCGAGCAGCCCGGTCCGTTCCAGTGTGTCGAGCAGTGCCTCGGTCGGCTCGCGGCCGAGGCCGGTCCGCTCGGCGGCGGCCAGCAGCGCGGGCCGGTCGCGCGTGCCGTCGATCAGTCCGAGGAAGTCGCGCAGGGGTCGGTCCACGTGTTCCAGCACTCCGGCGTAGCGCCGCACGGTGCCGAACTGCAGGGTCTCGGAGTCCCGCCAGCTGCGGGAGAGGGCGGGCTTCAGCAGGAGGCGCACGGCGGATTCCTTCCGATCGTTTCCGGACGGCCGACGGCAGCATGCCCGATCGGCCCGGCACCGTGCCGCGCGTTGTCCACAGGCACGGCCTCATGATCAGATGATCTGTTCGCATGCCCTGTGGATAACCCGTCGTCCGACCGGGGGTCGGATTCCGGACACCTCGTGTCGGCCTTTCGTTCCCGATCACTCCACGAAAGATTTCGGCCACGGCAGCGGACTTCTGTCAGTGGTACCGGGTAACGTCGTGTGCCATGGCAGCCGAACGGGACTCCCATCCCCCGGCGTCGCGTCGGCGTGCCCGTGCAGCGTCAGGGTCGCAGGTGGCGGCGCCGAGCACGCGCGGGCGCCCGGATCGGCGGCCGACTCCCCCGGAGGCGCCGCAGCCCGCTCCGCGCGCGGAGAACCCCGCGGACGGTCACGGCGAGAAGTCGCACCCCGACCGCTCCCGGGTCGAGGTCCGCCGCAGTGCCCGGCGCAGCCGCACGGTCTCCGCGTACCGCGAGGGCGACCGCACCATCGTGCTGATCCCGGCCCGGATGTCGCACGCCGAGGAGCAGCGCTGGGTCGCCCAGATGCTGGAGAAGCTGGCCGCCCAGGAGAGCAGGCGGGTGCTGGGCGACGACGCGCTGGCCGCCCGGGCCCGTGAGCTGTCGGCCGCCTACCTGGGCGACCGGGCCCGGCCGGCCCAGGTCCGCTGGGTCACCAACCAGAACTCGCGCTGGGGCTCCTGCACCCCCAGTGAACGGACGATCCGGCTCTCGCACCGCCTCCAGGGCATGCCGGAGTACGTCGTCGACTACGTTCTGCTGCACGAGCTGGCCCATCTGCTGGTGCCGGACCACGGCCCCTCGTTCTGGGCGCTGCTGGAGGCCTACCCCCGCACCGAGCGGGCCCGCGGTTACCTGGAGGGCGTGGTCTCGGCGGCCCGGCTGCCGCACATCCCCGGCGCCCGGCACGCGGACGGGGCGCCGGAGCCCGACCCGGCCGGCTCCTGCGGCTGAGCGCCGCAGCACCGGAACGGCCCGCCGCCCGAGGCCGAGCACCGCACACTGAGCACCGCACACTGAGCACCGAACGCTGAGCAGCGAACGCTGACCGCGGGGGCACCGAACGCGAGGCACCGAACACGAAGGAGGGGGCGCGGACCATCAGGCCCGCGCCCCCTCCTCATGTCGTCACACCGACTCCGGCCTCAGCCGGTCAGCTCCCGGGCCCGCGCCACCAGGTCGCGCACCGAGTGGTCGGTCAGCTCGGGCAGGCGGTCGTAGTCGAACCAGCGCAGGTCCAGCGACTCCTCGCTGATCAGCGCCCGCGCGCCGGGCGGGGCCACCGCGATGTACTGGACGTCCAGATGGGTGTTCTCCGGCCGGTCCTTGCCCGTGCAGCGGACCTGGTGCCGGTCCAGCTTGGCGGGCACCGGCAGGCCGTCGACGGTGAACAGGGCGAGGTCCGGGATGCCGGACTCCTCGGTGGCCTCGCGCAGCGCGGCGGCGGCCAGGTCGCGGTCGCCCGGCTCGCAGTGGCCGCCCATCTGCAGCCACCTGCCCACCTTGGGGTGCAGGGTGAGCAGCACCCGCCCGGCGGCCGGGTCGACGACGGCCGCGCTGGCGGTGATGTGGGCGGGCAGGCAGGACCGGAACAGGCCCTCGGGCTGCTCGGCCAGGTGCTCCAGGTAGTCGCGGCGCAGCTGTTCCTGGTCCGGGTCGACGGGCTGCCAGCGGCTCAGGGTGCGGACCGCGTCCGCGTGCAGGGCGGACGCGCCCGTCTCGGTGAGCGTCATGCGGTGGGCTCGCCCTTCCCGTCCTCGTCGTCCTTCTTCGTCAGGTCGGGCTTCGTCAGGTCGGGCTTCGTCAGGTCGGGCCCGGACCCGCCCGCGGCCGCCTCGCCGAGCAGCTTGTCGAGCGCGTCGAAGTCGATGCCGCCCTCCAGGTCGCCGGCGGTGTCCCGGTGCACGAAGGCGTCCGGGTCGTCCAGGTCGGCGGCGGTGGGGAGCATGTCGGGGTGCTGCCAGAGGTCGTCGCGGCCCTCGACGCCGCGGGCGTCGGCGAGCAGCGCCCAGAGCCGGGCGGCGTCGCGCAGCCGGCGCGGGCGCAGCTCCAGGCCGACCAGGGTGGCGAAGGTCTGCTCGGCGGGCCCGCCGGCCGCGCGGCGGCGGCGGACGGTCTCGCGCAGGGCGCCCGCCTGCGGCAGGTGCGGCTCGGCGGCGGCGTGCACGACGGCGTCGACCCAGCCCTCGACCAGCGCGAGCGCGGTCTCCAGGCGGGCGAGCGCGGCCTTCTGCTCGGGGGTGTCCTCGGGCTGGAGCAGGCCGCCGGCCAGCGCCTCCTGGAGCGCCTCGGGGTTGCCCGGGTCGAGCTGGCCGACCAGCTCCTCCATCCGGGAGGTGTCGACCTTGATGCCGCGCGCGTAGGCCTCGACGGCGCCGAACAGGTGGGCGCGCAGCCACGGCACGTGGGCGAAGAGCCGCTGGTGGGCGGCCTCGCGCAGGGCGAGGTAGAGCCGGACCTCGTCGGCGGGCACGTTCAGGCCCTCGCCGAACTCGGCGATGTTCTGCGGCAGCAGCGCGGCCTTGCCGGCCGGGGCGAGCGGCAGGCCGACGTCGGTGGAGCCGACCACCTCGGCGGCGAGCGCGCCGAGCGCCTGGCCGATCTGGGTGCCGAACATGGCGCCGCCCATCGAGCGCATCATGCCCATCAGCGGGCCGGCCATGGCCTGCATCTCCTCGGGCAGGACGCCGCCCATGGCGTTGCCGACCCGCTCGGCGACCGGGTCGACCAGGTCCTTCCAGACCGGGAGGGTGGCCTCGATCCACTCGGCCCGGCTCCAGGCGACGGCGGTGCCCGCGCCGGAGGGGAACTCGGTGACGCCGTCCAGCCAGAGGTCGGCGAGCCGGACGGCCTCGGCGACGGCCGAGCGCTCGGCCGCGCCGACCGAGCGGTCCTTGCTCTTGCCCTCGGCGGGCTCGGCGACCACGGTCTGGCGGGCGATGTCCTTGGCGAGGTCCCAGTTCACCGGGCCGCCCTCGAAGGAGAGCATCTGCCCGAGCTGCTGGAAGGCGGCGCCGAGGTCGTTGGGGTTGAGGCCGCCGAACATCGCGGCGAAGGGGTTGTCGGCCCCGCCGGGCGCCCCCGGGCCGCCGGGCATCCCCATGCCGAACAGCGCGCCGAGCGGGTTGCCGGCGAAGCCGAACGGCTGCGGGCCGCCCTGCTCCTTCTTCTGCTCGTCGCCGGGCGTGCCCTTGGCGTCCTCGGGCTTGGCCTTGCCGTCCTCGGGCTCCTCTGGCGGAACGCCGAATCCGAAGGGAAGGTCGCTCACGGGGTCCTCGATCCGGTCGGCCGTCATGCGGGTGGTGGCGGGAAAGGCTGCACGCCCGGGGCGGTCGGCGGAGTGGGGGACTCGCGGCCGGTGGGCGGCTCCCGCGCGGCTGGCCCGCGCCGGGTGCACCGCCGGGCCTTCGCCTCGGGCAGGATGGACGTACGTGACACACGTACGTACGCACATAAGCTAACCGTGGAGGATGGCCGGTGAGTTCCCCGCCTTCGGACGTTCGCTCTGGGCTGACCGGAGGAGAGGACGCCCCGGACATCACGGCGTCGCCGCCTCCAGCCTACGGCGGCAGGCCGCTGACCGTGGCCGTCACGGGCGCCGCGGGCGTGCTCGGCGAGCGGGTCGCGGCCCGCCTGGTGGCCTCGCCCGGGGTGAAGAAGGTCCTCGCGGTGGACGACCGCCGCGGCGAGGTGCCGGGCGTGCAGTGGCGCGTCCTGGACGTCCGGGACCCCGCGGTGGCCGAGCGGCTGGCCGGGGTGGACGTGGTGGTGCACCTGGCGATGGACCTCGGCATGGAGTCCGACCCGCGCGCCCGCAGCGCCTACAACGTGCGCGGCGCGCAGACCGTGCTGACCGCGGCCGCCGCGGCCGGCGTGCACCGGGTGGTGCTCTGCACCTCGGCGATGGTCTACGGCGCGCTGGCCGACAACGAGGTGCCGCTGGCGGAGGACTCCGAGCTGCGGGCCACCGAGGAGGCCTCGCTGGTCGGGGACCTGCTGGAGATCGAGCGGCTGGCCCGGCGGGCCCCGCGCGCCCACCCGGGGCTGCAGGTGACGGTGCTGCGTCCGGCCGTGGTGGTCGGGCCGGGCGTCGACACCGTGCTGACCCGGCACTTCGAGGCGCCCCGGCTGCTGGTGGTGGCCGGCTCCCGGCCGTGCTGGCAGTTCTGCCACGTGGACGACCTGGCGGCGGCGCTGGAGTACGCGGCGCTGGGCCTGGTCGAGGGCGAGGTGACGGTCGGCTGCGACGGCTGGCTGGAGCAGGAGGACGTGGAGCGGCTGTCGGGGATCCGGCGGATGGAGCTGCCGGCCTCGCTGGCGCTGGGCACCGCGGCCCGGCTGCACCGGCTCGGTCTGACCCCGGCCCCGGCCGGGGACCTCGCCTACACGATGTACCCGTGGGTGGTCTCCGGCAGCCGGCTGCACGAGGCGGGCTGGCGGCCCGCGTACACCAACGAGCAGGTGCTGGCGGAGCTGCTGGCGCAGGTCTCCGGCAAGCACGCGGTGGCCGGCCGGCGGCTGGGCGGCAAGGAGGCCGCGACGAGCCTGGGCGCGGCCGGTGCGACGGTGGCGCTGGTGGGTACGGCGGCGCTGGTCCGGCGGGCCCGCAAGCGGCGCCGCTTCTAGCGCCGCCTCCGGGCGGGACCTGCCGGGACGGTCCGCCGGGGAGGCCCTCCCGGCGGACGCCCAAGAACCAGCGAGGGCGCGTTTCTCACGATGCGAAATTCCGCAATCGTGATGCGGAAGCCCCTGCCCGAAACCACCCGGGATGGGGAATCATGGGGTCATGTCCGAGAACCACGACGCCATCCGCCTGCTCGCCATCCGCGACACCCCGCTCTCGCTCGACGAGGTGTACGAGGCGGTCGGCGACGACGCGGCCGGCGGTACGACCGTCTTCGTCGGGACGGTCCGTGACCACGACGGCGGCAAGTCCGTCGCCGCGCTGGAGTACAGCTGCCACCCCACCGCCGAGCAGGAGATGCGCCGGATCGCCGAGAAGATCGTCGCGGACTTCCCGGTCCGCGCGCTCGCGGCGGTCCACCGGATCGGCCGGCTGGAGATCACCGACAAGGCCGTGATCGTCGCCGTCTCCTGCGCCCACCGCGGGGAGGCCTTCGCGGCCGCCCGCCGGCTGATCGACGACCTCAAGCACGAGGTGCCGATCTGGAAGCACCAGGTCTTCTCCGACGGTGAGGAGGAGTGGGTCGGCGCCGGCAACTGCTGACCTGCTACAACACTGCTGACACGCAGGCGCGCCGGACCCTCACCCGAACGGGTGTGGGCCGGTGCGCCGAATACTCCCTGGCAGTGAGCCGATCGGCCCTCCCGTAACCCGGATGGCGCCACCTGCGTTGTCCGCCGGGGTGGTTAATCTGCTCATAGACACGACGAGCTGGGAGTACTGACATGGCTGCGCTCGCCTGGTTGATCATTCCGGTTGTCGCCGCTCTGCTCGCGACCGTCTGGGCCGGCTGGGCCCAGCGGGCACCGAAGGCCACGGGGGACCCCGCTTCGCTCGCCGAACACCGGCGCTTCATGGCCGCGATGGAACGCACCACCGCCGGCACCGCACCGCGCGAGGGCTCCGGCCGGTAGCCCGGGGGGCACGCCGTCGGCCGCGTCCCGTACTGTCGAGGCATGCCACGCCGCTCTGCGACGATGCTCGCCGCCACCCTGCTGCTCATAGCGCTGCTCTGCGTCTCGGTGCTGATGAAGGTGCCGTACACGGAGATGAGCCCGGGGCCGACGTACAACACGCTCGGCGTGCAGGGGAAGACGGGGCAGCCGGTGATCACCATCACCGGCCACGAGTCGTACCCCACCAGCGGCCACCTCAACATGACGACCGTCCAGGTCACCGGCGCCCGGTACGAGCCGAGCCTGGTGAACGCGGTGCTCGGCTGGCTCCGGGGCGACGTCCTGGTGGTGCCGCACGACAACGTGTACCCGCAGGGGCAGAGCGACGCGGACGCCAAGAAGCAGAACGCCGAGGAGTTCGCGCTCTCCGAGGACCACGCGCGGACGGCGGCGCTCACCCAGCTCGGCATCCCGATCGGCAGCGAGCTGATCATCCAGTCGGTCACCGCCGGCGCCCCGGCGGAGGGCCGGCTGCACGCCGGCGACCGGATCATCGCGGTGGACGGCACCCCGGTCGGCGACGCGGACGCGGTCGCCAAGGCGGTCACCAAGCACCAGCCCGGCGAATCGGTGGTCTTCAGCGTGGTCCCGATGGCCAAGGACGCCGGCGGCAAGGCCGATCCGACGGCGGCCAGGACCGACATCACCGTCCCGACCGTGAAGTCCCCGGACACCGGCTCGGCGATGGTCGGCATCCGGCCCGGGGTCCGGCACACCTACCCGTTCCAGATCGACATCGGCCTGCAGGACGTCGGCGGGCCGAGCGCCGGGCTGATGTTCTCGCTCGGCATCATCGACAAGCTCACGCCCGGGGACCTCACCGGCGGCAAGTTCGTCGCGGGCACCGGCACCATCGACGACGCCGGCAAGGTCGGCCCGATCGGCGGGATATCGATGAAGCTGATCGCCGCCCGGGACGCCGGCGCCGAGTACTTCTTCACCCCGGCGGCCAACTGCGCCGAGGCGAGCAAGGACACCCCGTCCGGGCTGACCCTGGTCAAGGCCGAGACGCTGGACGGCGCGCTGAAGTCGCTGGAGCAGATCCGCTCCGGGCAGACCTCCGCGCTGCCGTCCTGCGCCAAGTAGCCGGGCACGAGCAAGCCGGGCACGGCCTCCAGTCGGGCGGGCCGGGCCTTCAGCCGGGCCGGTGGCCGGGCGGACGCCTAGGAGAAGGTCGCCAGCAGCGCGTCGGTCAGGCCCGGGACGAGGTCGGGGCCGGTCAGCACCTCGCGCGCGGAGTCCTTGGAACGCAGCCGCAGCGCGATCTCCTTCTTGCCGTCGCGCAGCACGGCGGCGGTGATCCGCACCTCCTCGCGCTTGGGGTGGTTGGCCACCCACTCGGCGAGCTGGGCGTCGGTCGCGTTGCGCGGGCGGGACTGCTCGGCGCCGGGCGGCAGCATCAGCCGCTCGACGACCAGGGCGCAGCCGGCCACCGCGTCGGGCCAGGCGATGGTGCCGAGGAACTTGTCCAGCTCCATGCCGGCCGGCAGTTCGTCCTGCTCGACGGGGGTGAGGCCGGGCTCGTCGCTCTCGCCGAGACCGAGCTGCTCGGCGATCCGGGGGTCGGCCTTGCGCAGCGCGGCGCTGTCCACCAGGGCGAACAGCCGGGCCGGGAGGTCCCAGCCGAGGGTGGCGGCGTACTCGTCGATCTCCAGGGCGGCCCGGGTCAGCGGGGTCGCGGCCGGGAGCTTGGAGACGTCGTCGGGGGAATGGGAGACATCGGACATGCCTCAATCCTCACACGCCGGGGGGCCGGGACGGCGCCACCGCGGTCGCGGGGCGGTGCGCCGGGGCCGGGGAGGGCCGGAGTAACCGTCTGCTAACGGTGGGAACTCGGCCGAAGCCTGGTTTAGTTGCACTGACGACCGACCGATTCCAGACGACACAGCCGAGGTGCCACCGTGGTGTTCCAGATGCCCGAACGCTCAGGGCCGGGTTTCCGGCGCAGGGTAGGCCCGCCCTCCCGGCGCGCGCGGGTGGCCCTGCTGACCCTGGGTGTGCTCGCGGTGCTGTTCCTGCTGTTCGTCATGTTCGCGGGGTTCTGGACGGACTGGCTCTGGTTCAAGTCGGTCCACTACTCCTCGGTGTTCACCACCCAGCTGTGGACGAAGATCGGCCTGTTCGCGGTCTTCGGCCTGCTGATGACGGTGGTCGTCGGCTTCAACATCTGGCTGGCGCACCGGCTCCGGCCGCCGCTGTCGGCGATGTCGGTCGAGCAGCAGAGCCTGGACCGCTACCGGGCCGGGCTGGCGCCGTTCAAGCGCTGGGCGCTGATCGGGATCTCGCTGGTGATCGGCCTGGTGGCCGGCGCGGCGGCGTCGGGCCAGTGGCGGACCTGGCTGCTGTGGACCAACGGGACGTCGTTCGGCGTCAAGGACGCGCAGTTCGGCATGGACGTCTCGTTCTACGCCTTCGAGCTGCCGTTCTACGAGTTCCTGCTCGGCTTCGCGTTCAGCGCGGTGATCGTCTCGCTGCTGACCTCGGTGCTGGTCCACTACCTGTACGGGGGCCTGCGGCTGCAGGGCCCGGGCCGCCGGGCCAGTGCCGGCGCGCAGGGCCACCTGGCGGTGCTGCTCGGCGTGTTCGTGCTGCTCAAGGCGGCGGCGTACTGGCTGGACCGGTACGCGCTGGCGGTGAAGACCGGCTCGTACAAGGGCGTCAGCGGCTGGACCGGGCTGCGCTACGTGGACGCCAACGCGTTCCTGCCGGCCAAGACCATCCTGTTCTTCGTCGCGATCATCTGCGCGGTGCTGTTCTTCCTGACCCCGGTCCGCCGCACCTGGGCCCCGGCGCTGATCGGCCTCGGGCTGATGGTGCTGTCGGCGGTGCTGATCGGCGGGGTGTACCCGGCGATCGTGCAGCAGTTCCAGGTCAAGCCGAACGAGCAGGCCAAGGAGACGCCGTACATCCAGAAGAACATCGACGCGACGCGGCAGGCGTACGGGATCGCGGACAGCGAGGTCACCCCGTACGAGCCGGCGAACGCGACCAACGCGGACGCGCTGAAGCCGGACGCCCAGACCATCACCGACATCCGGCTGCTGGACCCGAACGTGGTCGGCCCGACCTTCCAGCAGAACGAGGCGCTGCGGAAGTACTACGCCTTCCCGAAGTCGCTGGACGTGGACCGCTACGGCGCCCAGGACACCGTGCTGGGCGTGCGCGAGCTGGACCTCAACGGCATCCAGCGGAACTGGATCAACGACCACTTCAACTACACCCACGGCTACGGCGTGATCGCGGCCAAGGGCAACCAGGTCGACGCCAACGGCAACCCGGTCTACACCGAGTCCGCGCTGCCGACCAAGGGCGCGTTCGGCCCGTACCAGCAGCGGGTCTACTACGGCGAGAAGACCACGACGTACTCGATCGTCGGCGGCGGCTACCAGGACATCGACTACACCGCCGAGAACGGCACCCCGGTGCACTTCTCCTACGACGGCGGCAGCGGCGTCGCGCTGGGCAACCCGCTCACCCGGGCCGCGTACGCGGTGAAGTTCGCCGAGCCGCAGATCCTCTACTCCAGCGCGATCAAGGACGGCGCGAAGATCATCTACGACCGCACCCCCAAGGAGCGGGTCGAGAAGGTCGCGCCGTGGCTGTCGATCGACGCCGACCCGTACCCGGTGGTGCAGGCGGGCCCCAACGGCCAGCCCGGCAAGGTGGTCTGGGTGCTGGACGGCTACACCACCTCGGACGGCTACCCGTTCTCGTCGAAGACGACGCTCGGGGACGTCACCAAGGACTCGCTGACCAACCAGCGCGGTGAGCTGCTGACCGCCGCCAACCAGGTCAACTACATCCGCAACTCGGTCAAGGCCACCGTGGACGCGTACACCGGCGAGGTGACGCTCTACCAGTGGGACGAGAACGACCCGGTGCTGAAGACCTGGATGAAGGCGTTCCCGGGCACCGTCAAGGCGAAGGCCGAGATCCCGGACACGCTGATGCCGCACCTGCGGTACCCGCAGGACATGTTCAAGGTGCAGCGCGACCTGCTCGCCGAGTACCACATGACCGACGCCGGCGGCTTCTTCAACGGCACCGACATCTGGCAGGTGCCGGCGGACCCGACCACCAACTCCAACGAGGTCCAGCCGCCGTACTACCTGACGGTCCGGATGCCCGAGGCCAAGGCCGCGAGCTTCTCGCTCACCACCAGCTTCGCGCCGAGCGGGCGGGACAACCTGGCCGCCTTCATGTCGGTCAGCGCCGATCCGGGCCCGGACTACGGGAAGATCCGGATCGCCAAGATGCCGACCGGCTCCGGGGCGCTCGGGCCCAAGCAGGTGCAGGCGAAGTTCAACTCGGACCCGTCGGTCGCCAACCAGCTCACCCTGCTGAAGACCGGCACCGACTCCGACATCGAGTACGGCAACCTGCTGACCCTGCCGGTCGGCGGCGGCCTGCTCAACGTCGAACCGGTCTACCTGACCGGCCGCAGCGCCAAGGTGCCCGTGCTGAAGAGGGTGCTGGCGACCTACGGCAACGAGAACGCGGTGGTCGCGGTCGAGGACAACCTGGAGAAGGCCCTGGCCAAGGTCCTCGGCGGCGCGGTGACCGGCGCACCGGTCACGCCGACGGCGCCCGGCACCACGCCGACCGCCCCGACCACGCCCACGACTCCGACCACGCCCACGAACCCGGCCACGCCCACGAACCCGGCCACCCCGGCGCCGGGCGTCACCGTCACGCCCGAGCTGCAGAAGGCGATCGCGGACGTGCTGAAGGCCCAGGCCGACGTCGACAACGCGGCCAAGGCGGGCGACTGGGTGGCCCTCGGCCAGGCGCAGAAGGCCCTGAGCGAGGCGGCCAAGGCGCTGGCCGCGGCCCAGCAGAAGGCCGGCCTCGCCCCGGCGGCCACCCCGGCGCCGACGGGCACGCCGGCCGCCTCGCCCACCGCCGCACCGACGGGGTCGCCCACCGCGAGCCCCTGAGCAGCGTGAACGGATTCCCGTTCCACCTCGCACCCGTGCTATGGTTGAGAAACCGACGCGGGGTGGAGCAGCTCGGTAGCTCGCTGGGCTCATAACCCAGAGGTCGCAGGTTCAAATCCTGTCCCCGCTACTCAGTGGCCCAGAGGCCCGGAGGATCATCCTCCGGGCCTCTGGCGTTTTCCCCCGGGGGGTCGTGGGCCCGCTCCGGTACTATCGACCGTCGCCAAGGACGCCGGCAGCGGGGTTTGTGGGGCCGAAGTGTCGGGAAATCGACAAAGCGCCGAAGCAATTTCGTCGGCTTCGGGTCCGCCCCGCCGAAATCGGCCGGGGCAGGTGTACGCGGGTAGCGGGTGATGCGACGATGGGACACATGGGGGATGGTGCGCGGCTGCTGACCGGCCGTCGGATCCGGCACGTCCCCCGGTGGTCTTTCCGGCCGCGGGCCGGGGGCGGGTGCCGCGACACTCTGGGGGAGCGGGAGTCGGCATGAGGCTGATCGGCAGGAGCGGGCCCGGCGCCAAGCCCGCGGCGACCACCGAGGCGGACACCGATGCCTGGGCGGAGAGCCCGGAGAACCACCCCGGCGCACTGCCGGCCCAGCGCACCAGCGGCCTGACCGAGCGCCGGCCCGGAGGCTACGGCCCCGACAGCCTGGTGCACGTCTCCGCCCGCCAGTTCTCCGCCGCCATCGGCCCGTACGGCGCCATGACCGAGCCCGCCGACGGGGACGACGACCGCGGCCCGGCGGCCTACGACGACGGCGGTTTCGACCCGGCCAGCTTCGAGACCGCCCTCGCCGCCCGCGAGCAGGCCGCCCTGGAGTCCCGGCACCGGCAGGCCGCCGACGACGGCGACCCCGAGGCCGCCAGCCGGCTCGGCACCCTGCTATTGCGCCGCGGCGACCTGGAGGACGCCGAGCCGTACCTGCGCAGCGCCGCCGCCGCCGGGCTGCGCGCCGCCGCCAACAACCTCGGGGTGCTGCTGCACCAGCAGGGCCACCGGGCCGAGGCCGCCCAGTGGTGGCGGCAGGCCGCGGTGGCCGGCAGCGCCCCCGCAGCGCACGCGCTCGGACTCCAGCTCCGCGACCAGGGCGAGGAGGAGGCCGCCGAGTACTGGCTGCACTTCGCCGCCGACCACGGCCACCCGCTCGGCGCCTACGCGCTGGGCGACCTGATGGAGCACCGGCGGGACGTGCGCGCCGAGCGCTGGTTCAAGGTGTCCGCCGACGCCGGGCACCGGGAGGCCGCCTACCGGCTGGCCCGGATGCGCGAGGCCGCCGGCGACAAGGAGACCGCCGAGGCCTGGTACCGGATCGCGGCCGCCCGCAGCCACGCCCGGGCGGCGCTGCGCCTCGGCGTGCTGCTGGAGGAGCGGTGCGGCACCGACCAGGCGCTGCTGGACGAGGCCGCCCGCTGGTACCGGCAGTCCGCGCAGAACGGCGAGCCGCGGGCCGCCTGCGCACTGGGCTTCCTGCTGCGCGACTCCGGGGACCTCACCGCCGCCGCCGAGTGGTGGCAGGAGGCCGCCGAGGCCGGTGACGGCAACGCCGCCAACGCCCTGGGCGCGCTGCACGCCTCCCGCGGCGAGTGCGCCGAGGCCGAGCGCTGGTACCGCAGCGCGCTGGACGCCGGCGACCAGAACGGCGCCTTCAACCTGGGCCTGCTCTGCGCCGGCGCCGGCCGCGACCAGCAGGCCGAACAGTGGTACCGCCGCGCCGCGTACGCCGGGCACCGGGAGGCCTGCAACGCGCTGGCCGTGGTGCTGCTCCAGCGCGGGGACGAGTCCGGCGCCGAGCCGTGGTTCTCCAAGGCCGCCGAGGCCGGCAGCGTGGACGGCGCCTTCAACCTGGGCGTCCTGCACGCCGGGCGCGGCGAGCAGCGGCAGGCGCAGGAGTGGTACGCGCGCGCCGCCGCCGAGGGGCACGGCGAGGCGGCGCTCCAGCTGGCGGTGGCGCAGGAGCAGCGCGGCAACCTCGCGGGGGCGCTGGAGCGCTACCGGCAGGCGGCCGCGGGCGGTTCGGCGGAGGGCGCGTTCCGGCTGGCCTCGGTGCTGGACCGGCGCGGCGACGCCGACGAGGAGGCCGAGCACTGGTACGCGGTGGCGGCGGACGCCGGTCACCGGCGCGCGCAGGTACGGATGGGCGTGCGGGCGGCGGAGCGCGGGGCGCTGGAGATCGCGGAGAGCTGGTACCGGCGGGCAGCCGAGGCGGGCAGCCGCAGTGCGGCGTTCAACCTCGGGCTGCTGCTGGCCCGGCAGGACAGCGAGGCCGAGGCGATGCTCTGGTACACCCGGGCCGCCGACGCGGGCCACGGCCGGGCGGCGCTGCGGCTCGCGCTGCTGGCGCTGCGCCGGGGTGAGCCGGTGCAGGCGGAGAACTGGTGCCGGCGGGCCGCCGACTACGGCCCGGCCGAGGTCGCGGAGCGGGCCGGGCGGCTGCTGGGCGCGCTGCACGCGGAGCTGAGCGCGTAGTCCCGCGGCCGGCGCGGGCGTGCCGGCGGGTGCGTTCCGCCGCGCGTGCCGTGGGGCGGGTGTCCCGAGGCGTGGCGTGGCCGTGACGGGGGGTCAGGGTCTGTTGGCGCAGTCCGGACAGAGGCCGCGGTAGGTGATCTCGGCGCCGGAGACGGTGAAGCCGAACCGCTCGGAGGCGGGCAGCGCGGCCAGCGGGTCGCCCTGCGGGTGGACGTCGCGGATCGCACCGCAGCCCGAGCAGACCAGGTGCTGGTGGGCGTGGTGCGCGTTGGGGTCGTAGCGCTTGGCCCGGCCGTCGGTGGCGACCTCCAGGACCTCGCCGAGGCCGACCAGCTCGCCGAGCGTGTTGTAGACCGTGGCGCGGCTGATCTCGGGCAGGCGCTCCACGGCGCGGGCGTGCACCTCGTCGGCGGTGAGGTGGACGTGTTGCCCGTCCAGGACCTCGGCCACGACCCGGCGCTGCGAGGTCAGCCGCCACCCACGTCCGCGAAGTCGTTCCAGCAGGTCACTCATGGGGACAGGGTAAGTGAAGCTCCGAGATTGGTTCCAGTGTTGACTTAGACAAAGTCCAAGTTAGGATCGAGTCTGTCACGACCGGATCACGCGGAGGCACCCTCTTATGACTACCCAGGACGAGCTGCGCCCCACCCTCACCACGGAGGCGGGTGCCCCCGTCGCCGACAACCAGAACACCGAGACCGCCGGTGTCGGCGGTCCGGCGCTGATCCAGGACCAGCTGCTGTTCGAGAAGCTCGCGCACTTCAACCGCGAGCGCATCCCGGAGCGCGTCGTGCACGCCCGCGGCGCGGCGGCGTACGGCACCTTCACGGTGACCGCCGACGTCACCCCCTACACCCGGGCGAAGTTCCTCTCCGAGGTCGGCAAGCAGACCGAGACCTTCCTGCGGTTCTCCACCGTGGCCGGCAACCTCGGCTCCGCCGACGCCGTCCGCGACCCGCGCGGCTTCGCGCTGAAGTTCTACACCGAGGACGGCAACTACGACCTCGTCGGCAACAACACCCCGGTGTTCTTCATCAAGGACGCCATCAAGTTCCCGGACTTCATCCACACCCAGAAGCGGGACCCGTACACCGGCTCGCAGGAGGCGGACAACGTCTGGGACTTCTGGGGCCTGTCGCCCGAGTCGACCCACCAGGTGACCTGGCTGTTCGGCGACCGCGGCATCCCGGCCTCCTACCGCCACCTCAACGGCTACGGCTCGCACACCTACCAGTGGCAGAACGAGGCCGGCGAGTACTTCTGGGTCAAGTACCACTTCAAGACCGACCAGGGCATCAAGAACCTCACCCAGGACGAGGCCAACAAGCTCGCCGGCGAGGACCCGGACAGCCACCAGCGCGACCTGCGCGAGGCGATCGAGCGCGGCGAGTTCCCGACCTGGACGGTGCAGGTCCAGATCATGCCGGCGGCGGACGCGGCGAACTACCGCTTCAACCCGTTCGACCTGACCAAGGTCTGGCCGCACGCGGACTACCCGCCGATCGAGATCGGCAAGCTGGAGCTGAACCGCAACCCCGACAACGTCTTCGCCGAGGTCGAGCAGTCGATCTTCTCCCCGGCGCACTTCGTGCCCGGCATCGGCCCGTCCCCGGACAAGATGCTGCAGGGCCGCCTGTTCGCGTACGCGGACGCCCACCGCTACCGCGTCGGCATCAACGCCGACCACCTGCCGGTGAACCGCCCGCACGCCACCGAGGCGCGCACCAACAGCCGTGACGGCCACCTGTACGACGGCCGGCACGGCCGCCAGAAGAACTACGAGCCGAACAGCTTCGGCGGCCCGGTGCAGACCGGCCGTCCGCTCTGGGCGGCCACCCCGGTCACCGGCGCCACCGGCAACCACGAGGCGCCCTCGCACGCCGAGGACAACGACTTCGTGCAGGCCGGCAACCTGTACCGGCTGTTCAGCGAGGACGAGAAGCAGCGGCTGATCGCCAACCTGGCCGGCTTCATCGCCAAGGTCTCGGCGGACCGCGAGGACATCGTCGAGCGGGCGATCGAGAACTTCCGCAAGGCCGACGCCGACTACGGCCGGCGCCTGGAGGCGGCGGTGCGGGAGCTGCGCAAGCAGCAGTAGCGGTACCCCCTGAGCAGCGGGCCCGGTGACCGGAGAAGACTGGTCACCGGGCCCGCACCAGTGACCCGTCCGCTCGCCTCCGAGCCGGAGGGGCGTTCACCCGCCCTCGCCCCCGGAGCTGCCGGGGCGGGCGGGCTCAGACGCTCAGGCGGCGGAGGGCCTCCTCGTGGAGCAGGCCGTTGGAGGCGACGGCGTCGGCGCCGCCCGGGCCGGGGACGCCGTCCAGGCCGGTGAAGCGGCCGCCGGCCTCCTCGACGATGACGCAGTTCGCCGCCATGTCCCAGAGCGACAGCTCGGGCTCGGCGGCGATGTCCACCGCGCCCTCGGCGACCATCATGTACGACCAGAAGTCGCCGTAGGCACGGGTGCGCCAGCAGGCGCGGGTGAGGTCCAGGAACGGGTCGAGCCGGCCGCGCTCCTCCCAGCCGGAGAGCGAGGAGTACGAGAACGAGGCGTCCTCGATCCGGGAGACGCCGGAGACGTGGATCCGGCTGGCCTTGGCCAGGCTGCGGCCGGCGAAGGCGCCGAGGTCCTTGGCCGCCCACCAGCGGCGGTTCAGCGCGGGCGCGGAGACGATGCCGACCACCGGGCGCTCGACGCCGTCCGGGCCGTCCTCGAGCAGGGCGATCAGGGTGGCCCAGACCGGGACGCCGCGGATGTAGTTCTTGGTGCCGTCGATCGGGTCGATCACCCAGCGGCGCGGGCCGGAGCCCTGCAGGCCGAACTCCTCGCCGAGCACCGCGTCGCGCGGCCGGGCGCGCTGCAGCACCCCGCGCACCAGCTCCTCGGCGGCCTTGTCGGCGTCGCTGACGGGGGTGAGGTCGGGCTTGGTCTCGATCTTCAGGTCGAGCGCCCGGAAGCGCTCCAGGGTGACCGAGTCGGCCGAGTCGGCGAGGACGTGGGCGAGTCGGAGGTCGTCGTGGTAGTCGGCCATGGCCAAGACCCTAGCGAGCGTGCTCCGATCGGGACAGTCGGGCTCGCGGAGCGGGACGGGTCAATCGGACCGGAGCGGCCCGGAGGCGAACGGGCGCCGGGGAGCGGGCGGTCAGTGGGCCGAGCCGCTCAGCTGGAGGCCGATCACCCCGGCGATCACCAGGGAGATCGACACCAGCTTGAGCACCGAGGTGGCCTCGTCGAGGAAGAGCATCCCGTAGATCGCGGTGCCGGCCGCGCCGATGCCGGTCCAGACCGCGTACGCGGGGCCGACCGGCAGGCTCTTCAGGGAGAGGGTGAGCAGTCCGAAGCTGCTGAGGGCGAAGACGCAGAAGCTGATGGTGGGCCAGAGCTTGGTGAAGCCGTCGCTGAGCTTGAGGTTGATCGCGAAGCCGGTCTCCAGGAAGCCGGCCAGGATCACCAGGGCCCATGCCATCGCGTGCTCTCCCTGTCGATCGAGCGGTCGGGCCGCGGTCCGGCCCGACTTTCCTATGATCACCAGGCTGAGCCGCTCCGACACCTCGAACGCGCGACAACGGGCGGGCCCGACCGCCGTCAGTCGCCCTCGCGGGTCTCCTTGCTGGCCAGCAGCCGGCGCAGCGAGTACAGCCGCGCCTGCTCGGCGTGGCCGTCCGCGACCCAGGCGTCCAGCGCGCAGTCCGGCTCGTCGTGGCTGCACGCGCGCGGGCAGTCGACGGTGCCCGGCTCCAGGTCGGGGAAGGCGTGGATGACCCGGGACGGGTCGATGTGCGAGAGGCCGAAGGAGCGGAACCCCGGGGTGTCGATCACCCAGCCGGGGTCGAGCGCCTTCTTCGAGCCCGGCTTGACGCCCGGGGGCGGCGGCAGCCGCAGCGCCAGCGCCGAGACGGTGGTGTGCCGGCCGCGCCCGGTCACCGCGTTGACGCGCCCGGTCTGCCGCTGGCGGTCCGGCACCAGGGCGTTGACCAGGGTGGTCTTGCCCACGCCGGAGTGACCGATGAACACCGTCGAGCGGCCGCGCAGGTGCTCGCGGACCGCCTCGGCGCCGGCGGTGGCCAGCTCGTCCCGGCTGGTCACCACGTAGGCGATGCCGAGCGGGGCGTAGGCCTCCAGCAGCGGCGCGGCCGGGGCCAGGTCGGACTTGGTGAGCACCAGCAGCGGCTCCATGCCGGCGTCGTACGCGGCCACCAGGCAGCGGTCGATCAGCCGGGGCCGGGGCTCCGGGTCGGCCAGCGCGGTGACGATGGCGAGCTGCTCGGCGTTGGCGACGACGATCCGCTCGTACGGGTCGTCGTCGTCCGCGGTGCGCCGCAGGACGGAGCTGCGCTCCTCCACCCGGACGATCCGGGCCAGCGTGTCGGCGTCCCCGGAGAGGTCGCCGACGATGCTGACGACGTCGCCCACGACGACGCCCTTGCGGCCCAGTTCACGGGCCTTCATGGCGACGATCTCGCGTTCCTGCTTGGTCCCGGCGTCGACCAGGCAGGTCAGCCGGCCGCGGTCGACGGTGAGCACCATCGCCTCGGCCGCGTCCTCGTGCTTGGGGCGGATCCGGGTCCGCGGCCGGGAGCCCCGGCGCGCGGGGCGGTTGCGGATGTCGTCCTCGTCGGCGTCCTTGCCGTAGCGGCGCATGTGCCCAGTCTCCCGCTCAGCCGCCCGCCACCGCTCCGGTGAGCAGCTCGTCCCACATCCTGGGGAAGTCCGGCAGGGTCTTGGCCGTGGTGGCCACGTTCTCCACCTGGACGCCCGCGACCGCCAGGCCGATCACGGCGGCGGCGGTGGCCAGGCGGTGGTCCTCGTAGGTGTGGAAGACGCCGCCGTGCAGCGTGCGCGGGCGGATCCGCAGGCCGTCCTCGGTCTCGGTGACGTCGCCGCCCAGGTCGTTGATCTCCTTGGCGAGCGCGGCGAGCCGGTCCGTCTCGTGCAGCCGCAGGTGGGCGATGCCGTAGAGGTGGGACTCGGAGTCGGCCAGCGCGGCGACGGCGGCGATCACCGGGGTGAGCTCGCCGACGTCGTGCAGGTCCGCCTCGATGCCGTGGATCCGGCCGGTGCCGGTGAACTGCAGGCCCTCGTCGGTGAACGCGCAGGCCCCGCCCATCCGCGTGTAGATGTCGCGCAGCTGGTCGCCGGGCTGGGTGGTGTGCTTCGGCCAGTCGCGGACGGTGACCCGGCCGCCGGTGACCAGCGCGGCGGCGAAGAACGGCGCGGCGTTGGAGAGGTCCGGCTCGACCACCATGTCGCGGCCGATCAGGGCGCCGGGGGTGACCCGCCAGACGTCCTTCTCGCCGCCGTCCTCGGGCGCGTCGACCTGGACGCCGGCCAGCCGCAGCATCTCGACCGTCATCCGGATGTGCGGCAGCGAGGGCACCGGGCCGCCGACGTGGCGGACCTCGACGCCCTGGTTGTAGCGGGCGCCGGAGAGCAGCAGGGCGGAGACGAACTGCGAGGAGGACGAGGCGTCCAGCTCGACCGGGCCGCCGTCCAGCGCGCCGGTGCCGTGCACGGTGAGCGGGAAGGCGCCGCGGCCGCCGTCGTCGATCCGGGCGCCGAGCGCGCGCAGCGCGTTGATCACGCCGTGCTGGGGGCGCTCGTAGCTGCGCGGGTCGCCGTCGAAGTGCACCGGGCCGTCGGCGAGGACGGCGAGCGGGGGGAGGAAGCGCATGACCGTTCCGGCGTTGCCCACGTCGATCGAGGCCGGGCCGCGCAGCGCGGGCGCGGGGATGACCCGCCAGGCCTCACCGCCGCCGGTGCCGCCGGTGTCGTTGTTGACCTGCTCCTCGATGCCGACCCCCAGGGCGCGCAGGCCGTCGGCCATCAGCTGCGAGTCGCGGCTGCGCAGCGGGCGCCGCACCCAGCCGGGCTCGTCGGCGAGCGCCGCCAGCACCAGGGCCCGGTTGGTGACCGACTTGGAGCCGGGGATGGTGACGGTGGCGTCAACGGGGGTGGTCGCGACGGGGGCGGGCCACAGGGTCTCGGTCATGCAGCAAGTTTAGGGGCCGTACGGGAACTGTCTCCGCCGGTGGCCGGATGGCGGGACGGGGGAGGTCCGGCGGAGATTCAGAGCGGGCGGACCAGCCAGCTCGCGCCGACGGCCAGGCAGGTCAGGGCGACGACCAGGAAGAGCGCGATCCAGGCGAGGCCGGGGACGCCGGTGAGCCGGGCCAGCTGGTCGGCGTCGGAGTCCAGGGCCTGGCCGCGGCGGCGCTGGTGCTGCAGCTCCAGCACCGGCCGGACGGCGCCGAACAGCAGGAACCAGCCGCCGAGGTAGGCGAAGCCGGCCTGCACCTCGGCGCTGCCGAACCACGAGACCAGGAAGAACGCGGCGCCCGCCAGCACGACGGAGAGGAAGCCGAAGGCGTTGCGGATCCGGACCAGCAGGGCCAGCAGCAGCGCGATGGCCAGCCAGAGCAGCAGGGTGATCCGGTCGGCGGCGAGCAGCGCGGCGAAGCCGAGGCCGAGCAGGGCCGGGGTGGTGTAGCCGGCCGCCGCGGTGAACACCATGCCGGGCCCCGTCGGGCGCCCGTAGGAGAGGGTGAGGCCGGAGGTGTCGGAGTGCAGCCGGATGCCGGCCAGCCTGCGGCGGGTGGCCCGCGCGGCCAGGCCGTGGCCGCCCTCGTGGGCGATGGTCACGGCGTTGCGCGCGATCCGCCAGAGCGGGCGGACGGTCACCAGGAGCAGGGCGGTGGCGCCGGTGGCGAGGGCGAGCCAGCCGGGCGGGGCGGGCTGGGTGCCGGTGACCCGGTCCCACACCTCGCCGATGCTCTGTGCGTCCATGTCGGCTCTCCGCTTCCGTTCGCCCGGGCTCCCCGGGCCGCCGGGTCGGCGGACCGGGGTGGCAGCCTCCCATGCGGGGACGGCCGGGCGGGAGGGGGCGGTTCGTTCCGTGGGATGAGGAAGTGGTGAGAAGGGGCGCGTGGCAAGCTGACGTCATGTGCGGTCGCTTCGCCTCCAGCAGCAAGCCCGAGGACCTCGTCGAGCTCTTCGACGTCCGGTTGTGGGACCCGGCCGAGACGCTGGCGCCCAGTTGGAACGTCGCCCCGACCGAGCGCGCCTTCGTCGTGCTGGACCGGGTGCCCAAGGGGGAGTCCGCGCCGGTGCGGCAGTTGCGGGTGCTGCGCTGGGGGCTGGTCCCGGCCTGGGCGAAGTCGCCGGAGACGGCGGTCAAGATGATCAACGCCCGTTCGGACACCGTGCACGAGAAGCCCTCGTACCGGCAGGCCTTCGCCTCCCGGCGGTGCGTCCTGCCGATCGACGGCTACTACGAGTGGCAGACGCTGCCGGGCGAGCGCGGCAAGCCGCGGAAGAAGCCGTTCTTCGTCTCCCGGGCGGACGGCGCTCCGCTCGCGCTGGCCGGGCTGTACGAGTTCTGGCGCGACCGGAGGGTGCCCGCCGGCCACCCCGACGCCTGGCTGGTGACCTTCACGATCGTCACCACCGAGGCCGAGGAGCTGCTCGCGCCGATCCACGAGCGGATGCCGCTCTTCCTGGACCGCGACTCCTTCGACGACTGGCTGGACCCGGGGCTGAGCGACCCGGACGAGCTGCGCCGGCTGCTGATACCCCCGCCGCCCGGCGCGCTGCGGGCCACCCCGGTCTCCCCGGCGGTCGGCAGCATCCGCAACAACGGCCCCGAGCTGACCCGGCCGTGGGACGAGGCCGAGTACGCGACCACGCTGTTCTGACCCCTCTTCTCTTCCCCTCCCCTCCCTCTTCTCCCCCCTCCCCCCGCTCCGGAGCGCCCGATGACCACCGAACTCGTACCGACCCCGGCCGGGGACGCCCGGATCACCTGGCACCGCGCGGGCGTGCCGACGGCGGTGCTGGCGCTCGGGCACGGCGCCGGCGGCGGGATCGAGGCGCGGGACCTGGTGGCGCTGGCCGGGGCGCTGCCGGCCCGGGGGATCACCGTGGCGCTGGTCGAGCAGCCCTGGCGGGTCGCGGGGAAGCGGCTCGGGCCGGCGCCGCGGACGCTGGACGCGGGCTGGACGCCGGTCGCCGAGCGGCTGGCCGGGGCGGGGCTGCCGCTGGTGGTCGGCGGGCGCAGCGCCGGGGCCCGGGTGGCCTGCCGGACGGGTGCGGCGACGGGGGCGGTCGGGGTGGTGGCGCTGGCCTTCCCGTTGCACCCGCCGGGGAAGCCGGAGAAGAGCCGGGCGGAGGAGCTGCTGGAGTCGGGGCTGCCGACGCTGGTGGTGCAGAGCGCGGCGGACCCGTTCGGCGGGCCGGACGAGTTCCCGGAGCTGCCGGCCGGGCACACGCTGGTGCCGGTGCCGTACGGGAGCCACGGTTTCGAGGTGCCGAAGCGGGCGCCGATGGGGCAGGACGAGGTGCTGGAGCTGATCACCGGGGCGGTCGGCGACTGGGTGCTCGGGCTCGGCTGAGCCGGGCCGGAGGGGCCCGGTGGCAGGCCGCTCACCCGGGCGGGTGAAATGCCGCCGGGGGGCGGGAATGCGGGCGCGGTCGGCGTGGTTGACACCCTCGTCAGCTTGAGTCCCGGTGGAAGGCAGCACAGATGGGTTCGATCGCGTGCCCCGAGCGGCCGGAGGAGCGCGAGACCGCCACGGCCTTCGCCCCTGCTTGGTCGGACTGGCTCGTCGCGGGCGAGAAGCCCGTCAGCCCGATATCCTCCATCTCGGGGCGGCCTACGGTGGGTCGTGCCCGCCATGCCGAGGAGGTGGGTCCGGTCGTCGGGACCGAGCACGAGGCCGAGCCGGGCCGGGGCCCGGAGGAGAGCCTGCCCACGGGCGAGGCGCTCACCGGTGAGGAGCTGGCCGAGGCGATCGGTGAGGACACCTTCCGGGTGTCGGCGGAGGAGAGCGAGGAGGCCCGGCGGGAGCGCTTCGAGCGCGACGCCCTGGGCTACCTGGATCCGATGTACTCGGCCGCGCTGCGGATGACCCGCAACCCGGCCGACGCGGAGGACCTGCTCCAGGAGGCGTTCGCCAAGGCGTACGCGTCCTTCCACCAGTTCCGCGAGGGCACGAACCTCAAGGCGTGGCTGTACCGCATCCTCACCAACACGTTCATCAACTCGTACCGCAAGAAGCAGCGGGAGCCCCAGCGGACCGCCGCGGAGGAGATCGAGGACTGGCAGCTGGCCAGGGCCGAGTCGCACATGTCGACCGGTCTGCGTTCGGCCGAGACCCAGGCGCTCGACCACCTCCCCGACAGCGATGTGAAGGACGCCCTCCAGGCCATCCCGGAGGAGTTCCGCATCGCCGTGTACCTCGCGGACGTCGAGGGCTTTGCGTACAAGGAGATCGCGGACATCATGGGTACTCCCATCGGTACGGTGATGTCCCGGCTGCACCGCGGCCGCCGTCAGCTGCGCGGCATGCTGGAGGATTACGCCCGTGAGCGCGGGCTCGTCCCGGCCGGCAGCGGGGCAGGGCAGGAAGCGAAGGGCTCGGGCTCATGAGCTGCGGCGATCCGCACGACACCGAGTGTGGCGAGGTCCTCGACCACCTCTATGAATTCCTCGACAACGAGATGGCCGAGGGCGACTACGCCAAGTTGCGGGTGCACTTCGAGGAGTGCTCGCCGTGCCTGGAGAAGTACGGCCTGGAGCAGGCGATCAAGGCGCTGATCAAGCGCTGCTGCGGGTGCGACGACACCCCGGCCGACCTGCGCGGCAAGGTGCTGGCGAGGATCGACTCGATCCGGGCCGGGCAGCGCAACGGCGAGTCGGTGGTGGTCTCCGTCGACGCCACGGGGGACGTCCACGGCGAGGCGGCGGACGAGGGCCGGGAGACGCCGGCCGGCGAGGCCGCCAAGGCGGCGGCCAGGCCCGGCACCCCGGTCGAGGCGGGCGCACCGGCGGAGTGAGCCCGGCCGTGCGTCGTGCGCGGACGGCCCATCAGACGGACCAGGGCGGCCCCCGGAGCGTGTGCTCCGGGGGCCGCCCCCTTTCTGCTCGCATGCGCCGTCACTCGTTCGAGTGAGTTGGCGGTGCGCCAACTGCGGCATTCCGCGATCATGCGTCCTCGCGCCGGAACGGCGCCCTATCCTCCTGACGGGCGCTCACCGCCGGTCACCCCGGCACTCCGAGCGCGGACCGGGCCAGGACGGCGGGGAGGTCGAGATCGCTACCAACAGTGGAGACGAGGACCTGCCGGCGGCGGCGGCGCGCTACCTGGTGGCCGTGCCGGTGGCGGCGCTCTGCTGCCTGCTGCCGCTGCTCACCGCGGCACTTCCGCAGGGCGTGCCACGGTGGCTCGGCGCCCCCGTCGACTGGCCCAAGGTCGGCCTGCTGGCCGTCCTGCACGCCTGCTGGGAGTCGCTCGCCCAGGGCCTGCCCACGCCCTGCCTGCGGCTGGTCCGCCTGCTGCTGCGCCGGCCGAGGCTGCCTGCTCGGCCGCCGGCCAGACCCTGCGCCAACGCCTTCTTCCCGGTGCTGTTCGCCGGGGTGCTGATGCTGCCGCCGGCCGCGGCGGCCCTGGTCGCGGTGCCGCCCGCGCTGGTCGGACCCGCCGGGGCCGGCGGCCGGCGGCGGCAGCTGTGGAACGGCTCCCAGCTCGCGCTGTCCGCGTTCGCCTCCTCGGTGGTCTTCCACCTGCTGTCCGGGCCGCAACTGCTGCTCGGCTCCCGGTTCCCGGCCGCACTGCTGCCCGGATTCGCCTCCCTCGCCGCCTTCTGCCTGGTCAACGGGCTCCTGGTGGGCACCATGCTGGTGCTGGCCGAGGGCCGGCCGCCGAAGGTGACGCTGCGCGGACCGGCGGCCACCGCGATCGGCCTGCCGGTGCTGGTGCACGCGGCCGGCGGGCTGATGGTCGCGGTGCTCTGGCAGGGCCCGTACGGGGCCTTCGCGGCGCTGCTGGCGCTGCTGCCGCTCTCCATCTCGGCCTGGGTGTTCGCCCAGGGGCACCGCGAACGGGACGCCCACCAGGCCACCGTCCAGGCCCTGGTGCAGGCGGTCGAGATCAAGGACGCGTACACCCGGGGGCACAGCGAACGGGTCGGCAGGGCCGCCGTGCTGATCGCCGGTCAGCTCGGCATGGAGGCCGAGCGGCTGCGCACCCTGCGGTTCGCGGGGATCCTGCACGACGTCGGCAAGCTGGGCGTCGCCACCGAGCTGCTGCGCAGAAACGGTCCCCTCACCGAGGCCGAACGGCGGGCCGTCGAGGTGCACCCGGTGCACGGGTACGAGCTGGTGCGCGGGATCGCCTTCCTCGGCGAGGCGCACGCCGGGATCCTGCACCACCACGAGCGGATGGACGGCCGGGGCTACCCGAGCGGGCTGGTGGGCGAGCAGATCCCCGAGTTCGCGCGGATCATCTCGGTCGCCGACGCCTTCGACTCGATGACCTCCACCCGCTCCTACCGGCGCGGCCGGCCGGTGACCGAGGCGGTGGCCGAGCTGGAACGCTGCTCGGGCAGCCAGTTCGACCCGGTGATGGTCCGGGCGCTGGTCGACGCGCTCGCCGTGCACGACTGGCAGCCGGTGCTTCCGCCGCCGCCCGGCGACTGCATCCGCGTCGTGCCGGACATCCCGCTCGGCGTGCCCGAGCCGGTCCGGGCGGCCCCGCGCCCGGTGCCCGCGCAGGGCGGCACCGTGCCGACGGCCGGGTCGTCGTGATCGCGGCGACCGGCGGCGGTGCGCGGGCGCCGCGGCGGGCCCACCGACGGCCGTCGGGCCGGTCCCGGCCGGGCGGGCCGCCGCCGGGAGCCTGGCCGGTGCACGGGGGCACGCTGGCGGTGCACGGCGGGGCGCTCGCCCTGCTGGCTCTGGCGTTCGGGGCGGTGGCGGTGCGCGGAGTCGCCGAACCCGGGGTCGCGCTGGCCTTCACGGTGCTGATCGCGCTCGGCGAATGCGTCCGGATCACTCTTCCGGGCGACCGCGAGCAGGCGCCGATCGGCGCGGCCGGCGCGCTCGCGTACGCGCTGCTCGGGCCGCTGCGCGGGCTGCCGACGGCGCACGGGGTGCTCCAGGTGGTCGCGGTGACCGGGACGGGCCTGCTGCTCGCCCTGCTGCCGGCGCTGCTGCTGCCGCACCGCGCCCGGCGGCACCGGTCCGCGCCCTGGCGGGACCGGGCCCGGCGGGACGGCGCCGCCCGGCGGCTGATCGGCGCGGGCTTCGCGGCGGCGGTCTTCCAGCCGCTCTACAACAGCGGCCTGGTCGACCGGATCTCACCGGACGGCCCCGCGTACGGGGTGTTCCTGACCCTGGTGGCCGCGCTGGCCGCGCTCTGCGACGCCACCCTGGCGGCCGTGCTGCGGCGGGACCGCAGCGGGCGGCGGTTCCCGGCGGCCCTGGAGGACGAGCTGCGGTCGCTGTTCGGGATCGGCTCGGCGATCACCGCCACCGGGCTGCTGGTCAGCCTGGCCGCGGGCGAGGTGGGGCTCTGGGCGCTGCCGCTGTTCTGCGCGCCGCTGCTGCTGGCCCAGGTCTCCTTCCGGCGGGCCGCCGCCGTCCGGGCGACCACCGGCCAGACCATCGCCAGCCTGGCCAGGGCCACCGAGGTGGCCGGCTACACCCCGCCCGGCCACGCCCGCCGGGTCGCCGACACCGCGTGCGCGGTCGGGCGCGAGCTGGGGCTGGGCACCCGTGAGCTCGCCCTGCTGGAGTACGCGGCGCTGATGCACGACATCGGGCAGCTGTCGCTGGTGGAGCCGGTGCCGGACGGGGCGACCGCGCTGCTGCCGGACGAGGAGCAGCAGCGGATCGCCCGGCTGGGGAGCGAGGTGATCCGGCGGACCGGGGTGCCGCGGCAGGTGGCCGAGCAGGTCGCCCGGCTGGCGGACCCCTGGACCGGGCGGCCGGACGAGGACGAGCGGACGGTGCCGCTGGCGGCCCGGATCATCCGGGTGGCGAACGCGCACGACGACCTGCTCACGGCCGCGCGCGGGCGCGGGGTGGGCGAGGCGGTCGGGCGGCTGGAGGTGCTGGAGCTGCTCCGGCTGGGGCGGGGCCGGGTCTACGACGCCCGGGTGGTCGACGCGCTCGTCCGGGTCCGGGGGTAGCGCGCCCGGGGTGCCGGGGCGAGGAGCCCGGGGTTTCCGGTCCGGGGGTTCCGGTCCGGGGGTTTCCGGTCCGGGGCGGTGGCCAGGGGTTCCCGACCGCCGCGGCAGGGGCGGGCGCCGGGTCCGTTGGGGTTGAGGCCGGGCGGCGGGGCGGGCAGGCTGGGTAAGGGCAGGAGCCGGTGGCGGGGGCAACCGCGGCGGTGGGGAGCGCAGGCGGCGGCGGGCGTGGTTGGATGCGGTCGTAGCGCGGAACACCGACCCGGGGCACCGGGACCCGCGACGCGGGAGCGGATGCGGACTTGAGCGGACGACGACGGCAGGGACGAACGTGAGGATCTTCCACCGGGCACGGCACCGGCCGTCCGCCACCTGGCGGCAGACGACCGATCGGGCCTTCACGCTGATCGGCGACGGCCGGTACGAGGACGCGGGTGCCCTGCTGGTGATGGCCGCCGACCTGGAACCGTGGCTGTCCGACTCGTGGTTCAACCTGGCCCTGCTGCACAAGTTCCGGCGGGACTGGGAGCAGGCGCGGGCGGCCGGGCTGCGGGCGGTCGCGCTGCTGGACCGCGAGCAGGGGGCACCGGACTGGTGGAACCTGGGGATCACCGCGACGGCGCTGCAGGACTGGCCGCTGGCCCGCCGCGCCTGGCAGGCGTACGGGCTGAAGCTGCCCGGCGGCCCCGGGGCGCAGCCGGTCGGCCCGGTGAGCCTGGACCTGGGGACGACGCCGGTGCGGCTGTCCCCGGACGGCGAGTCCGAGGTGGTCTGGGGCCGGCGGCTGGACCCGGCCCGGATCGAGGTGCTGTCCATCCCGCTGCCGTCCTCCGGCAGACGCTGGGGCGAGGTGGTGCTGCACGACGGCGCCCCGCACGGCGAGCGGGTGACGGACGGTGTGGCGTACCCGGTGTTCGACGAGATCGAGCTGTGGGCGCCGTCCCCCGTCCCGACGTACGTGGTGCTGCTGCAGGCCGCCACGGCCGGCGACCGGGACGCGCTGGAACGGCTGGTCGCGGAGGCGGGGTACGCGGCGGAGGACTGGACGTCCTCGGTGCGGCTGCTCTGCCGGGCCTGTTCGGAGAGCCGGATGGCCTCGGACGACGGCCACACCGCGCACCACGACCCGCACGACGACGGTGACGCCGCCCACCCGGGGCACCTGAGCCACCTGAGCCAGGGCGCGGGCGGGATGTCCTGGCTGGTCGAGCGGGAGTGCGGGATCGCGGCGCCGGCCGACCTGGTCCGCGCGCTGCTGGACCGCTGGGTGGCGGACTCCCCCGGCACGCGGGCGTACCGGGATCTCGAAGAAGTCTGCTGAGTACCCTGGTGAGGTACGCGTAGAGATCTATGGAAGCGGAAGCGGAAGACATGGCGGAGCAGGCCGAGCAGCACGACCACGAGCACGAGCACGACGTGGAGGGGGCGGCGCCCGAGGCCCCCGTGAAGGTGGTCGGTGAGGAGCCGGACCTCTCCAAGGGCACCGCGCGCCCGATCACCGTGGTCGGCAACCCCGTCCTGCACCGCGAGGTCAAGGACGTCACCGCGTTCGACGGCGAGCTGTCCGCGCTCATCGACGACATGTTCCAGTCGATGTACGCGGCCGAGGGCGTGGGCCTGGCCGCCAACCAGATCGGCGTGGACCTCAAGGTCTTCGTCTACGACTGCCCGGACGACGAGGGCGTGCGCCACATCGGCCACGTGATCAACCCGGTGCTGGAGGAGTTCCCGAAGGACCGCCGGCGGGTGCTGGACGACGGCAACGAGGGCTGCCTCTCGGTGCCGACCGCGTACGCCGAACTGCCGCGCCCGGACTACGCCGCGGTGACCGGCGTGAACAAGGACGGCAAGCCGGTCCGGGTCGAGGGCACCGGCTTCTTCGCCCGCTGCCTGCAGCACGAGACCGACCACCTGTACGGCACCCTCTACATCGACAAGCTGTCGAAGCGGGACCGCAAGGACGCCCTGCGCCAGATGGCCGAGGGGACGCCGCGGTACGCCACCGTGCCGAACGAGTAAGGCCGGTCTGACGTCAGCAGGCGGGGCCGGTACGGGACTTCCGTACCGGCCCCGCGCTTTTCGATCACACCGCCGGGACGAGGAGCCACTCCGGGCCGTAGGTGAAGCGGGGTTCGGCGGGGAGCTTGACGCCGTTGATCTGCTGGGCGGCGCGGCGCATCTGGCCCATCAGGCCGATGGCCGGGCCGATCGAGTCCGGCCCGCCGGCGCCCCAGGCGTCTTCCAGGGCACGCAGCATGTCGCTGTAGTGCTGGTTGAAGGTGTGCAGGAGAGCGGCGGTGGTCGCGTCGGGCTCGTTGCCGGGGGAGTTGGCCCAGCCGCCGGCGGGGACGCGGGCGACGGGTGCGGTGTCCGGCAGCGGGAGGTCGGGGCCGGCGAACTCGAACTTGCCCGTCTGGTCGTCGAAGATGAGCTTCTTGCCGACGGCGATCTCCTTGAACGCGTAGTAGTGGGCGAGTTCGCCGGGCGAGCCGGGGAAGGGGTTCACCGGGGAGGCCGTGGTGCCCTCGCCCTGCTCCTGGATGACGGTGAGCGCCTTCAGCACGTCGTCGATGGTGTTCATCGGCACGATGTCGTTGCCGGCGCCGTGGCTCGACCCGAGCGGGAAGCTCACCTGCCGCTGCCCGGTGAGCAGGTGGGCGAAGGTCGGGAAGAGTTTGGCGATCCGCTGGTAGAAGGCGCCGATGGTGTTGCCGTCGGCCGCGAAGGCGAGGGGGTTGTCGGGCTTCTCGATGTCGGCGAAGAGGCTGGCCGAGTCCCGGGAGAGCCCGCTGAGGGAGACCTCCAGCCCGGGGTTGACGCCGCCGGGGAGCTGGCCCGGGTACTTGGGGACGGCCTTCGGGTCGGTGAGGACGACGGTGCCGCCGATGCTGGTGAGCATGTTGCAGACGAGGCCGAAGTGCGACATCTCGTCGAAGACGATCTCCCGGATGGTGTGGCGGACCGGCTTGCTGTTGTCCGGGTCGGTGATCGACCAGAGGGCGGTGGCGTACGGCGGGATGGTGGAGAGCTCCAGCAGGATCGCGTGCTGGAGCGCGTCCTTGAGCTCCTGCTCGGTCCAGTCCTCCTCCGCCATGCTCATGAGCTGGACGATGCCGTCGCCCTCGTAGTCCAGAACCGCGGCCATGGGCTGCCCCTTTCGTTCGGCTGGTGGGCCGGACGCTAACCGGGGTCCGGTCGCGCAAGGACGCATGTCAGCGGTGCGCCCCGGGAGTTCATCCGGACGGGTGGCGCGAACGCTGTGCAGGGCGGGGACGAGCGAGTTCAGCCCGCAGTGACGGCGCTGCCCCGCACGGGCGATGGCCGTGCGGGGCAGCGCCGGAGGCGTGATCCTCAGAGGATGCGGCCGAGGTGGATGACCACGATGGTCACCGTCTGCTCGGTGATTTCGTACAGCACGCGGTACCGGCCGATGTGGATCCGGCGGAGGTCCGGTGAGCCGTAGGCCGCCGAGCCGGCCGGCCGGGGATCGTCAGCCAGCAGGTCGACGGCGTCCATGACTTGGCGAAGGCCGTCGGCGTCGTCCTTGAGGAACCGGGCGGCCGCGTTGATCGCCGGCTCGTCCCAGGTGATCCGGTAGGTCATTCACGCTCCAGGCCCAGGATGGAGCGGACGTCCTCGTGGGGCACGCTCGCAGCGGTGCCGGCGGCTTGGCGGGCACGGTAACGAGCGATTGCGAGCTCGTCTTCCAGATCGGCCAGTTCCTGCGGATTGATCAGCACGGCAGCGGGCTGACCGTGGTCGGTGATGGTGATGCGTTCGCGGCTGTGGGAGGCGCGGCGCACGAGAGTGCCGAATCTCGCTCGTGCCTCGGTGATGGGCAGAGTCTCATTCATGACAGAACTGTACACTTCCCGCGGGTTCTGTGCACGACCTCTCTTCAAGTCACGGCCCGGTCGTGGCCGCATTGCCCGGCGTGGGCGCCGGGCAATGCGGCTGGAGTTCAGGGGTGGGGGGTGATGGTGATCGGGTGGGCGGTCCAGTCGGTGAGTTCGCCGACGTAGAGGGTGATGCTCCAGTGGCCGGAGCGGGCGAGGCAGTGGGCGACGCCGTCGCCACTGGCGGGGCCGATGCAGGACCGGACGAACTCGCGGTGGGCTTCGCGGACGGGGAGTTCGCGGACGTGCTCCCAGAGGACGGGGAGGGCGAGGTCGAGGCTGGGGAAGAGAGCGGGCGGCATGATGCCGGTGATCTCGGCCCGGACGGCGGTCACGCGGCGGCCGCCTCGGGGGAGATGTGGCACCAGACGAACTTGCCGATGCCGCCCCGGCGCGGGCAGCAGCCCCAGCTCTGCGCCAACTCGTGGACGAGGAGCAGCCCCCGGCCGGCCTCGTCGTGATCGGTGGCGTCGCGGAGCGCCGGCTTCTCGCTGTCGGCGTCGTGCACCTCGATCCGGAGGAGGTTGCGGGCGAGCCCGAAACGGATCTGGATCAGGCGGCCGCGGGCCGTACGGGCATGCTGGATGGCGTTGGTGACCAGCTCGGAGAGCAGCAACTCGCCGGTGGGGAGCAGGTGTTCGCTCTCCGGGTGGTCGGCGAGGAAGCGGCGCAGCTCCCGCCGGGCCGCACCGGGGGACTTCCGGTGCCGGGGGAGCCAGCAGGCGTGTTCGGTGGGGGCGATGGGGGTGGGGGAGACGGTTTCGGGCATGGCGGGGCCACCTCCGAGGGGTGTGGGGTGAAGAGAGCTGAAGAAGGCATGGGGATGCCCGGGTGGATGAGCCGCGATGATCACGTTGTGTGGCGTATCGGACTACGTTCAGTAGCATGCCTCTGGGGACTTCCAAGGTGCAAGTCCCCACTTTGGAAGTGATCAAAGATTGTTGGCGGACAGCAGGGGAGGGCAGACTGGCAGATCACAGAAGTGGGGAGGTCGCGACGATGCCCGTGAACCGGAATCCGACAGTTCGGCAGCGGCGGCTGGCCCGAACGCTCAAGGAGATGCGGACGGAAGCGGATCTGACGATCGCCCAGTCGGCTCGGCATCTCGCTTGCGCTGAAAGCAAGATCAGTCGGATCGAGGCCGCGCAGTCGGGGATTCGGTTGGTGGATCTTCGACTGCTGCTCGACTTGTACGGGGTGACGGAGCCGGCGACGCGAAGTCGGCTGGAAGCCCTGTCGCGTGAGGGCCGACTACGCGGATGGTGGGATCGCTACTCGGACACGCTGTCGCCGCTCTATGCCGACTACATCGCACTGGAAGCCGATGCGTCGGACATGTACAGCATCCAAACTCTTCTGGTGCCCGGGATCTTGCAGACCGAGGACTACACCAGGGCTGTCGTCAGGGCGCAGATAGAAGACGCGACGCCGGATCAGATCGAGACACTGACGAAGGTCCGCCAGGAACGTCACTCAGTTCTGGCGGGGGACACGCCGTTGCGGGTATGGGCCGTGATCTCGGAGTCCGCGCTCAAGCATCAGGTCGGTGGGCCGTCGGTCATGCGCGAACAGCTTCGATCACTTGCGGCTTCCGCCGAGCGTCCCAACGTCAACGTGCAGGTTCTGCCGGAGACGTCGGAGGTTCACGCGGCGCTCTTCGGTCCTGTCACCATTCTCAGCTTTCCGGAGGTGACCGAGATGGACGTGGTGTACGTCGACAGCCTCCTCAGCACTCTGTACATCGAGGAGCCGGAGGAAGTGTTCAAGTACGCGAATCTGTTCCGCCGCGCGCTGGCGGAGTCGCTGCCCCGCAACGAATCGATCGCGCTCATCGAGCGCATCGCGAGTGAGAAGGTCTAGAGATTGTGAGCGAGTTTTCCGCCGAGGGGCTTGAGTGGCGCAAGTCCTCGTACTCGGGTGCGCAGAGCGAGTGCGTTGAAGTAGCCAGTGGTGTGACCGGTGTCGTACCGGTGCGGGACTCCAAGGACCCGGGTGGGCCGGCTCTGCTCTTCCCGGCTGATGCTTGGTCGGCCTTCCTCGCCGGGGTCAAGTCCGGCGAGTTTCCGGCCGACTGAAACAACAGAGGTGCCCCGCACGGGCTGTGGCCGTGCGGGGCACCTCTGTCCTACCTGACCGCTTAGAAGTCGTCGTCGAAGGAGACCGAGCCCTCGACCGCGACCTGGTACGCCGACACGCGGCGCTCGAAGAAGTTGGTCAGCTCCTGCACGTTCTGCAGCTCCATGAAGCCGAACGGGTTCGTCGACCCGTACCGGATCGGCAGACCCAGCCGGGCCAGACGCTGGTCCGCAACGGCCTCCAGGTACTGGCGCATCGAGGCGGTGTTCATGCCGGGCAGGCCGTCACCGCACAGGTCCTGGGCGAACTGGAGCTCGGCCTCGACGGCCTCCTCCAGCATCTCCGTGACCTGCTTGGCCATCTCCTCGTCGAAGAGGTCGGGCTCCTCCTCGCGGACCGTGTCCACCACGGAGAACGCGAAGTCCATGTGCATGGACTCGTCGCGGAACACCCAGTTCGTCCCCGTCGCGAGACCGTGCAGCAGACCCCGGCTCCGGAACCAGTACACGTAGGCGAACGCGCCGTAGAAGAACAGCCCCTCGACACACGCCGCGAAGCAGATCAGGTTGAGCAGGAACGCCCGCCGATCTTCCTTCGTCTGCAGCGACTCGATGTGGTCGACCGCGTTCATGTACTTGAAGCAGAACTTGGCCTTCTGCGCGATCGACGGGATGTTCTCCACCGCCGCGAAGGCCGCCGCGCGGTCCTCCGGGTCGGGCAGGTAGGTGTCGAGCAGCGTCAGGTAGAACTGCACGTGCACGGCCTCCTCGAACAGCTGCCGGCTCAGGTACAGCCGGGCCTCCGGGGAGTTGATGTGCTTGTACAGGCTCAGCACCACGTTGTTCGCGACGATCGAGTCACCCGTCGCGAAGAAGGCGACCAGCCGGCCGATCATGTGCCGCTCGCCCTCGCTCAGCTTGGCGAGGTCGGCGACGTCGGAGTGCAGGTCCACCTCCTCCACCGTCCAGGTGTTCTTGATCGCGTCCCGGTACCGGTCGTAGAACGACGGGTAGCGCATCGGGCGCAGGGTCAGCTCGAAGCCGGGGTCGAGCAGCATCTTGCGGTCGTCGGGGGTGCTCACTGGCAGGCCTCGCAGGACTCGGGGTTCTCCAGGGAGCAGGCGATGGCGTCCTGCTCGGCCTGGGTCATGGTCGGGGTCGGGAGCGGCGCGGCCGTGCGGGCGGCACCGGACGCGGCCTGGGCGATCCGGGTCGCCGGGCGGGAGCGCAGGTAGTAGGTGGTCTTCAGACCGACCTTCCACGCGTACGCGTACATCGAGCTGAGCTTGCCGATGGTGGGCGCCGCCATGAAGAGGTTCAGCGACTGGCTCTGGTCGAGGTACGGCATGCGCGCCGCGGCCAGGTCGATCAGCGCGCGCTGCGGCAGCTCCCAAGCCGTCCGGTACAGCGAGCGCACCTCGGCCGGCAGCCAGTTGAACTCCTGCACCGAGCCGTTGGAGTCCCGCAGCGCGTCCCGGGTCTGCTGGTCCCAGACGCCGAGCTCCTTGAGCTCGCGCACCAGGTACGGGTTCACCTGCAGGAACTCGCCCGACAGCGTCTCGCGCTTGAACAGGTTGGACACCTGCGGCTCGATGCACTCGTAGACGCCGGCGATCGAGGCGATCGTCGCGGTCGGCGCGATGGCCAGCAGCAGCGAGTTGCGCAGGCCGGTCTCGGCGATCCGGGCGCGCAGCGCCGTCCAGCGGTCGGCCCACTGCGGGGCGGCCGTCGGGAAGTGGTCGATGTGCAGCTCGCCGCGGGCGGCACGGGTCTCGCCGTACGCCTCGTGGCGGCCCAGCTGCTCGGCCAGGTCGGCGGAGCGCTCGTACGCGGTGAGCATGATGCGCTCGGCGATCAGGGTGGAGAGGGTCTTCGCCTCGGCGGAGTCGAAGTCGATCCGCAGCTTGAAGAAGACGTCCTGCAGGCCCATCACGCCCAGGCCCACCGGCCGCCAGCGGGAGTTGGACGTCCCGGCCTCGACCGTCGGGTAGAAGTTGATGTCCACCACGCGGTCGAGGAAGGTGACGGCGGTGCGCACGGTGGCGTCCAGCCGCTCCCAGTCCATCGCGCCGAGCAGGTCCTCGGCCGACGCGCCCTCGGCCACGTGGGCGCCGAGGTTGACCGAGCCGAGGTTGCAGACGGCGGTCTCGGAGTCGTCCGTGACCTCCAGGATCTCGGTGCAGAGGTTGGAGCTGTGCACCGTCCGGCCGGGCAGCGCGGTCTGGTTGGCGGCGCGGTTGGAGGCGTCCTTGAAGGTCATCCAGCCGTTGCCGGTCTGCGCCAGGGTGCGCATCATCCGGGCGTACAGGGTCTGCGCGGGGATGGTGCGGACGGCCTTGCCGGCCAGCTCGGCCTTGCGGTACGCCTCGTCGAAGTCGGCGCCCCAGAGGTCGACCAGCTCGGGCACGTCGGCCGGGGAGAACAGCGACCAGTCCTCGTTGGCGTTGACCCGGCGCATGAACTCGTCCGGGATCCAGTGCGCCAGGTTGAGGTTGTGGGTGCGCCGCGCCTCCTCACCGGTGTTGTCGCGCAGCTCCAGGAACTCCTCGATGTCCGCGTGCCAGGTCTCCAGGTAGACGCAGGCCGCGCCCTTGCGGCGGCCGCCCTGGTTGACGGCGGCGACCGAGGAGTCGAGGGTGCGCAGGAACGGGACGATGCCGTTGGACTTGCCGTTGGTGCCGCGGATCAGGCTGCCGCGGGAGCGGATCCGCGAGTAGGAGAGGCCGATGCCGCCGGCGTGCTTGGAGAGGCGGGCGATCTGGGCGTACCGGGAGTAGATCGAGTCCAGGTTGTCCAGCGGCGAGTCGAGCAGGTAGCAGCTCGACATCTGCGGGTGCCGGGTGCCGGAGTTGAACAGGGTCGGCGAGGAGGTCAGGTACTCCAGCCGGCTCATCAGGCGGTACAGCTCGGCCACCTCGCGCACCGACTGCTCGCTGTCGCCGACCGCCAGGCCGCTGGCGACGCGGAGCAGGAAGTGCTGCGGGGTCTCGACCACCTTGCGGGTGATCGGGTGGCGCAGCAGGTAGCGGGACTGCACGGTGCGCAGGCCGAAGTACTCGAAGCGGTCGTCGCCCTGCGGGTCGATCAGCGCGTCCAGCGCGGCGGCGTGCTTGGCGACGAAGGCGGCGGTGCTGTCGCCGATCAGGCCCTCGGCGTGGCCGACGGCGATCGAGGCGGAGAAGGAGACCGAGCCCTGGCTGTTCGCCTCGTCGACGATCTCCAGCGCGAGCAGGCGGGCGGCCAGCTTCGAGTACTGCGGGTCCTCGGCGATCATCGACGCTGCGGCGTCCACGGCCAGCCCACGCAGCTCGGCGAAGTCCGAACCGGCGTGACGGCCGCGCAGCGCGGCGGCGGCGACATGGCCGGGGTCCACCTGCGGCAGGTCGACACTGCGGTCGGTCAGCAGCCGGAGCAGCGCGCCGCCCGGGTCGGAGACCGTCGGGTCGGCGGGGGAACCCTGGGCGGGCAGGGCGGCTGAGGCAGCGGTGGTCAAGGCGCTCTCTCCTGGCGGCGATCGGCGGCGGTGGATCGGGGCACCGGGCCGTTCGAGGCAGGGGAGCACGGCGCGACGGCCGGACGGCGTCGCGCGACGGTGTCATCCCCGGCCCGCCCGCGAGGCCCGGAAGTACTGCTCGTGGCTGCAGGCCTCTGCGGGGAGGCCGGAAGGCACGCCGTCGGCAGGTATTCGGACTCGCGGGCTCTGGTCGGAGCCGCCCGCACACCGCTGCGGGGCAGTCCCGGACTCGCACCGGGTTCCCCTGCGTCGACAGCAGGAGTGAGCATACATCTAGTGGTGTCCGCTCGATGCGGCACCACATGTTGTGCAGCGCCGCGTGTTGGCGTGATGACCGGTGGTACCGGCACGGAGGCCTTGCGGGGCCTGGGAGGGGCCGTCGCGGGGGCCCCGGCGGTGCCGTCGCGGGGCCCGGGAGGGGCCGGTCGCGAGGCCGGTGCGGGGCCGGTCGCGGGGCCCGGGCGGGACCGGCGGAGAGGTCGCGGCGGGGCCGCGGATGGCCCGCCGGTGTCCGGATTGGGAAACGGTATGGTCACCGGGCGGAGCCACCGTCAGGAGCATGCCCTACGATCTCGGCTCATGAGGGAGCGGAGCGAGGGGGACGCATGACCGACGGAACGGGTGCACCCGGACAGGCACCGCAGGGGCAGCCGCCGGCCGCGCCGGTGCCTCCTGCGCCGTACCCCGGCGCGCAGCCGGTGCCGCCGGCGCCGGGCGGGTTCGGACCGCCGCCCGCCTCGTACGGGCCGCCGGTGCCGCAGCAGCAGCCGGTGGTACCGCCGGTGCCCGCCGTGCCGCAGCCGCCCGCGCCGCAGCCGGTGCAGCCGCAGCCGCCCGCGCCGCAGCCGGTGCAGGCCCCGCCGCCCGCGCCGCAGCCGGTGCCGCAGCAGGTCCAGCCCCCGGTACAGCCGCAGCCGCCCGCGCCGCAGCCCGTGCAGCCTCAGCCCGTGCACCCGCAGCCGGTGCAGCCTCAGCCGGTGCCGCCGCAGCAGGTCCAGCCTCCGGTGCAGCCGCAGCCTGTCCAGCCGCAGCCGATGCAGCCTCAGCCCGTGCAGCCCCAGCCGCCCGTGCAGGGGATGCCGCCGCAGCAGCAGTGGCAGCCCCAGCCCCAGCCGGTCCAGCCGCAGCTCTCCAGCGAGCCGGACTGGGCGGCCCTGGCCGACCGGAACGAGGCCGAGGCCAAGCGCAAGGGCCGGATGAAGATCATCGGCGCCGCCGTCGCCGTCGTCGTGGTCGGTGGCCTGATCGCCGGCGGTCTGATGTTCATGAAGAAGGACGACGGCGGCAAGAAGACGGTCGCCGAGCCGACCCCGACCGCCACCGCGACCACCCCGGCGTCGTCGCCCTCCGGCAAGCCGTCCGCGAGCGGCAGCCCGAGCGCCGCCGTGCCCGAGGACCCGTCGAAGCCGATCTGGGAGGCCACCACCGACCCGGCGCCGCAGGACGCGGCCGCGCTGTTCTCGGCGCTCACCGTGACCGTCAACGGCGCCACCTGGAACCGGACCGTGGTCTCGCTCGACTCGCCCTGCTGGGACGGCAACTCCACGGTCGGCGGCCTCGGCAAGGTCCTCGGTGACCAGGGCTGCCGCCAGGTGCTCCGGGCCACGTACGTCTCGGGCGACAGCGCGGTGACGGTCGGCGTCGCGGTCTTCGACCACAAGCAGCAGGCCGAGACCTCGATGAAGAGCTACGTCGGCCACCTCAAGGGCGCCGCCGCCCCGGGCTCGCCGGCCTTCTGCGCCACGCCGGGCTGCACCAACACCAAGGCCACCCTGGGCCGGTACGCGTACTTCACCGTCGAGGGCTCCGCCAAGGGCGGCAACACCGCGGACGCCACCGCCACCGCGGCGGCCCCGGGCTTCGGCGAGCACGTGAAGAACCAGCTGCTCCAGCGTGCCAAGTCGGCCGCCCCGGCCGGCGCCCCGGCCGCCACCCCCGCGGGCTGACGCCCGCTCCGGACGCGTAGCGGGTGCGCCCCGGCCGGGAGACCGCCGGGGCGAGCCCGCACGCCCGGGCCCGTCGCACGCCCGGGCCCGTCGCACGCCCGGGCCCGCCCGCACCCAGGCCCGTCCGCACGCTCAGGCCGCCCGCGCCCAGGACCGCCGCGCCCGGCCCGCCCGTACGCGGTGACCGCCCCCGCACCCCGACCCGAAGCACCGGGCGCGTCCGCTCGCCCGGGTCCGGGGAGTGTGGCAGGCTCACCGCCAGTCAGTCAGTCGTACGTGTGTTCCGGTTGTGACGGCGCAGGCCGGTGCCGGTCAGCATCCGGAGGAGTGTCCGTGGCCCTGCCCCGAGCGCTGCGCGCCAAGCCGGCCGTGCTGGCGGCGGCCGGTGCCGTCCTGGCCGCCGGGGCGGTCGTCCTGGCCGGCCACGACGGCCGGGCCGACGGCGAGCCCGCGCCCGGGCCCACCACCCGCAGCGAACTCACCCTCAACGGCGCCGGCCGCACCCTGCCGCCCGAGGTCGGCCGCGAACTGCTGGCCCGCGACCCGAAGGCCTCCCCGAACGCCCGGGCCGTCCAGCAGCTCCTCGCCGACCTGGAGCGCGAGGCCCGGGCGGGCCGTTCCGGCGGGACGGTGATCGGCCAGCACGTCGAGGCGCACAACGAGCGCTACAACCCCCAGTACGGCGACTACCCCGGGGCCAAGCCGGTCGGCTACTACTACCGGAAGGCCGCCGACATCACCGGCAAGCTGCCCGGTTTCGTGGAGACCGACCTCGGCCCCGGGTACGGCCAGACCGGCTGGGGCGTCGGCAACCCGCGCTCGTACTCGCAGGGCCGCTGGCCGGCCTGCGCCACCGGCTGGCAGTACACCGACGACGCCGTCGACCTGATGACCGCCGTCTGGTCCGGCCACCCGCGCGCCGAGGACGGCACCTACGGCGCGTCCGGCGTCCAGAAGAACTGCGACGGCACCACCACCGAGCTGCCCGACAACGGCGGCGCCCCGGCCGGCCTGGTCGGGATGTCCTTCCACCAGCCCTACCCGGGCTCGGACGTGAAGTCCTTCGACCGGGTGCTCTGCTCCTCCTCGCCCGCCGCCAAGGACCCGGGCTGGTTCGGCCGCGTCGTGGACAGCGCGGGCGACACCCCCGAGTACCGCGCCCTGCTCAAGGACCTCTCCTACCTGGCCGACCACCTGGAGTACCTGGCCGCGCACGACGTCCCGGTGCTGCTGCGCCCGTACCACGAGATGAACGCGGCCGACTGCACCCGCGGCTTCTGGTGGTCCGGCCGCAAGCCGGCCGAGTACCAGGCGCTCTGGCGGATCACCTACCACTACCTGGTGGAGACCAGGGGCCTGCACAACCTGCTGTTCGCCTGGACCCCGGTCTCCTGGGACGGCGCCCCGGGCGTCGACCCGTGGGACTACTACCCGGGCGCGCGGTACGTCGACGTGGTCGGCGTGGACGACTACAGCGGCAGCCCGGCGCACCCGATCGGCACCGGCGAGGTGTGGACCAAGCGCTACTACGACGGACTGGCCGGCTACGGGAAGCCGCGGATCCTGGCCGAGTCCTTCGCCGTCCCGGTCAACGCCCGCCAGCCGGACACCCTGCGCCGCACCCCGTGGACGATCTGGACGGTCTGGGGGCAGTCGCTGACGGACGGCAACCTGACGCCGGACCAGCCGCGCAACTCGAACGCCGACGTCAAGGCCACCTACGGCAACGGCCTGGCACTCACCGGCGGCTCCGGCACGTTCAACCCCGGCGTCGACTGGAGCGGCCTGCACGTACGGTGACCGGCCGCGCGGCCCGGTGCCGCCCCGGTGACTTTGGTTACACGCCGCGGGCGCCCCGAACCCCGGGAATTCCGGGTCCGTTCGCGCGTGTGGCATCCTGTGGCGCGGAATCGGGTTGACGCCGGGAGCGCCCGGCAGGGGCGGGGGTACGGGAGATGACACAGGCGCGTCCGAACCGCCTGGCCGGCGGCCTCGCCGTGGCCTGGGGGGCCGTGCTGCTCGCGTGGGCGGCGTACAACTGCTTCTGGCAGGTCGGCTTCATGACCTTCGTCAAGGGCATCTTCTACTACGGCGGTTCCTCGATGGGCGCCGAGACCGGCAGCCTCAACTACGCCGCCCTGTACCTGACCTCGGGCATCCTGCTGCTCCGCGGCCGGGAGTGGGCGCGCGGGGTGGCGGTCGGCGTGGCGCTGGTCGAGGGCTACAACCGGGTGCGCAGCCTGACCGGCGCCCTGCTGGACGAGCCGCAGCGGAGCTGGTTCACGGGCACCACCCAGGGCTGGCTGAAGCTGTTCACCTTCGGGGCCGGCGTGCTGGTGACCGGCGCGCTGGTGCTGCTGCTGGTCACCTCGCTGCGCCGGGGGGCCGGGGCGGGCTGGGCGCCGGCGCCGGCGGCGTGGGCGGGCGGCGGGCAGCCGTCGCCGTTCGCGACGCAGCCGGACCAGCTGCACTGGTCGTTGCGGCAGACGCTCCCGCAGGACCAGGCCCCGGGTCAGCAGCCGGTCCAGTCGCAGCCGTTCGGCGGTCCGCCGCAGCCCCAGCCGCCGGTGCAGCCCCAGCAGGCGTGGCCGCAGCCGCTGCCCGCCCAGCAGGTGCAGCCCCAGCAGGTCCAGCAGCCCACCCAGCCCGCCTGGGCGCCGCAGCAGCCACCGGCCCAGCCGCCGCAGGCCCAGCCGCAGCCGCCGGCGCCCCAGCAGCCCTGGCCGGCCCCGCCGGTCGCCCCCGGCCCGGTGGCTCCCGGCCCGGTGGCCCCGGGGCCGGTCCCGCCGGCCCCCGGCACCCCGCCCCCGCACCAGGGATAGCCCGTACGACCCGCCCGGACCGGGCGGGTGGACGACCGACGAACCAGACGAGGAACCACTGTCACCATGTCATCAGCAGCACCCGTGCGGACGGTCCTGACCACGTCCCGCGAGGCGGCTCGGCTCGCCGACCGGCAGATGTCGTGGAAGCCCCGGGTCTCCCCGTTCTACGTCTCCTTCCTGATCATCTTCTGCTTCTCGGTCTGGGCGTACGTGCCCAACCCGACCCCGCTCGGATGGGCCATCACCATCCTCTGGGGCATGCCGGTGTTCGGCGTGCTGATCGGTTTCCAGGGCGTGCTGATGGTCCGCCGCCGGCTGCGGCAGGTGGACAAGATGACCCCGCCGGCGCCGGCCGAGGACGACTACCTGATCGTGCTGGTGCCGACCATCGGGCGGCACGACACCTACCCGGCGCTGGAGCGCTCGGTGCTCTCGTACGTCGAGCACCTGCCGGCGTACTTCCCGTGGATGCGGGTGGACATCCTCACCGAGGAGGGCTGCGCGGCCGCCGAGAAGATCGACGACCTGGCCGCCACCCACCCGCTGATCCGGGTGGTGACCGTCCCGAAGGCGTACGAGACGCCCAACGGCACCAAGTTCAAGGCCCGCGCCAACCACTACTCGCACGAGCTGCGGATCGAGGAGGGCGAGGCCGAGGACGACGTCTGGGTGCTGCACATGGACGACGACACCGGCGTCGGGCCGGACACCGCCGCCGCGGTCGCCCAGTTCATCAACCGGCAGCGCCGCGCCGGGGACGACGCCAAGCACATGGCGCAGGGCATCCTGACGTACCCGCGGGAGAACGCCGTCTCCACCTTCACCTGGCTCGCCGACGCGATCCGCCCGGCCGACGACATCGCCCGGTTCCGCGCGATGACCGGTACCGGGACGCCGATCGCCGGCGTGCACGGCGAACTGCTGCTGGTGCGCTCCTCGGTGGAGGCCACCATCGGCTGGGACTTCGGCCCGAAGACCATCGTCGAGGACGCCCAGATGGCGCTGAACTTCTGCCTGCGCTACCCGGGCCGCAGCGACTGGTTCAACGGCCGCTGCTACGGCGCCTCGCCGGCGGGCGTCAAGGACTTCCTCAAGCAGCGCGAGCGCTGGGCTTGGGGCCTGGTGGCGCTCTGCTTCAACAAGACCATCCCGCTGCGGTTCCGGCTGTTCATCGGGATGGGCATGGTCAGCTGGGTGCTCGGCCCGCTGCAGCACGTCGGACTCGTCCTGCTGGTCGCCTGGTTCACCGGGACGATGAACACCTCGCCGGTGACCCAGTCCGTGGTGCTGCTCTGGTCGATCAACTTCGCCTACGTCATCTGGACGTACTGGGAGGGCCTGCGGCTCAACGTGGTGGGCTCGGCCAACCACCGCCGCAAGTGGTGGGAGCCGATCGTCGTGGTCGCCGCCATCCCGCTGTTCTCCTTCCTGGAGGGCTGGGGCGGCCTGCGGGGACTGATCAAGTTCCTGCGCCGCGAGGAGAACAAGTTCGTCGTGATCGCCAAGCCGGCCTGACCGCCGGCCTGACCGGCGGCCGGGAACTGCTGCCAGGAAACTGCTGCCAGGACTATGAAACGCTTCGTCATCTTCATCCTGCCGACCGCCGTGCTCGGCATCACCGTGGCCGTCCCGCTCGTCTGGGGCGACCACCCGCTCAAGTTCGACCACAAGCGGCCGACCGAGGTGCACTGGGCCGGTGCCGCCCAGGAGCAGGGCCGGGTCTGGGGCTTCGGCAAGGACGCGCCGGCGGCCGAGGACACCGGCCCCAAGGTGGCCCGCCCGTGGGCGAAGGGCAGTCCCGAGTGGGGCGTCCAGGTGTACTGGCTGGACGACCCGGCCGACCCGGAGACCTTCGTCCAGGGCAAGGCGGACCGCATCGTCAAGTACGTGGTCGGACTGAACGCCAACGCGCTCTCGGTCTCGTTCCCCTTCTACACCACGGGCGCCAAGTCCAACGCGGTCGCCGCCCGGCCGACCACGCCCGCCCCGGAGCGGCTGGCGCTGCTGCTGGACACCGCGAAGCGGGCCGGTCTGCGCACCACCGTCCGGCCGATCCTGGACGAGGAGTCGCTCAAGGCGGTCAAGGACGGCTGGCGCGGCAACATCGCCCCCACCGACAAGGACGCCTGGTTCGCCAGCTACGCGACCTTCCTGGCGCCGTACCTGAAGACCGCCCAGGAGCACGGCGCGACCGAGTTCACCATCGGCACCGAGTTCAACTCGCTGGAGAACGCGCCGCAGTGGGCCGGGCTGGTGGAACAGGCGAAGAAGACCTTCCACGGCGAGGTGGTGTACGACGCCAACTGGGACAACTGGTCGAAGGGCGCCATCCCGGTGCCGACCGAGCAGACCGGGGTCGACGCCTACTTCCCGGCCAAGTCGCTCGGCGACGACGCCTCGGTGGCCGACCTGGCGGCCAGTTGGCACGGCTGGCTGGACAAGCGCGGCAAGGGCCCGCAGCCGGCCACCAAGCTGACCGAGGTGGGCATCCCGGCGCAGAAGGGCGCCTACAAGACGCCCGGTGACTTCTACACCAAGCGCGAGCTGAACGAGCCCGTGCAGGCGACCTGGTTCACCGCGGTCTGCCAGGTGGCGCAGGAGCGCAAGCTGGCCGGCGTCTACTTCTGGTCGCTGTACTTCGGCATCGACCCGACCCTGCCGACCAACCAGGACACCCCGCGGATGGACTTCGCGGGGCGTCCGGCCTCCGAGGAGGCCATCCGCAAGTGCTTCGCGCAGACCTACGAGGTGCCGGCGGCTCAGCCGCCCGCGGCGGCCCCGGCCGGCTGACTCGCCGCCGGCTGGGTGGCCCTCGGGCTGCTGCTCGGCTTGCGGCTGGGGCTGGGGCTGGGCCTGGTGGTCGGTGGGTGCGACGGGGTGGGCGACGCGGTCGGGGCCGGCTGCTCGGCCGCGGGCGCCGGGTCGGCCGGCCCGGCCTGCGGCGGGGCGGCGGTGGTCGCCGCGGGCCGCGGGGCCGGAGCGTCCGGGGCGGAGGCCAGGACGTCCGAGATCTGCTTCTCCAGCCAGGGCGTCACCAGCCGCATGCCGGCCGGGGTCAGGTGCACGCCGTCGGTGGCGGGGGAGACCAGGTGGCCGTCGCGGTCCTTCCAGAGGCACGTCCCGCCGGGGCAGTAGAAGGCGTTCAGGTCGACCAGGTGGACGGAGCCGGCGGAGGCCTTCACGAAGTCGGCGATCTGCTGGTTGTAGCAGGTGCCCCAGGTCTTGTCGATCGCGCCGTTCTGCACCCGCTCGTTCATCAGCAGCACCCGGGCGCCGTGCCCGCGCTCGCGGACCAGGTCCACGGCCCGGGCCAGCTGGGCGGTGTAGTGGTTGCGGTAGTCCTCGTCGCAGGGGTTGAGCCAGGTGCCGTCGAGGTACTGCTCGGCGGCGTCCCAGCCGAGGTGCAGGACGACCGCCTTGGCCCCGGCGTCGTCCAGCTGCCTGGTCCAGAGCGAGGTGCGGTCCCGGCAGGCGTCGGTGGTGTCGAACTCCACCTTGGACGTGCCGCGCACCTTCTCCGAGCCGAACACGCCGCAGCCGCTGATCCCGCCGTCGACCACCCGGTACCGGTCGCCGTGCCGGTACAGGCCGGTGGCGAGGTCCTCCGAGAAGGAGTCGCCGAGCGCGAGCACCAGCGGCTTGTCGGCCGAACCGGAGCGCATGTCGTGCTCGACCCAGGCCGGCAGGAACCAGGCGCCGGCGGTGGCCGTCAGGGTGGCGGCGGCCAGCAGCGGGATGGTCGGCCAGGGCCGCCAGCGCAGCACCCGGACCTTCTCGGTGCCGGTGTGCAGCAGCCAGGCCAGCACCCAGGAGACCGGGGCGCCGATCGCCAGCAGCAGCTGCGGCGAGATGTCGTCGACGAAGCGCTGGAGCATCCAGTAGACCGGCAGGTGCAGCAGGTAGAGGCTGTACGAGATGGTGCCGGTGAGCCGCAGCGGGGCGAGCGACAGCAGCCACACCAGCGGGCCGCGGTCGTGGCAGAGCGAGGCGGCGAGGACGGCCGCGAGCGCCGCGACGCCGGCCAGGCCGCCCTGGTAGAGCCAGGGCTCGTGGTAGGTGTCCACGCTGAGGCTGGCCCAGACCAGGCCGCCCAGCGCCAGCGTGCCGAGGGCGGTGAGCACCGCGGTGCCGGCCGGGCCCGACCGGGCCTGCGAGCGCCGCTCGGAGCGCGAACCGGACTCCCCGGCCTCCTTGGCCCTCCGCCGCAGCCGCAGGTACACCACGAAGGCCGCGGTGGCGCCGGCCGCGAAGCCGACCGCGCGGGACTCGGTGCCCAGGTAGAGGCGGTCGCTGTTGGAGCCGTTCCACATCAGCGGGGCGACGGCGGCCGCGCCCGCGAACAGCACGGCGGTCACCGCGCCGGCCGCGGCGAGCGAGCGGCGGCAGACGGCGAAGATGATCAGCAGCAGCAGCGGCCAGACCACGTAGAACTGCTCGGTGATGCTGAGCGACCACATCGCGGCCAGCGGGTCGATCCCGGCGAAGTGCTGCCAGTAGGCGTCACCGCGCTCCAGCTGGGCCCAGTTGGCGATCTGGGCCAGTGCGGCCAGCGCCTGCGGCCGCAGGTCCCGGACGTCCTTGAGCGGGCTGAACAGGGCGGAGAGGACGACCACCAGCAGCACGGTCGCCAGCAGGCCGGGCAGCAGCCGCTTGGCCCGGCGGCGGTAGAAGACGCCGAGGGCGATCCCGTCGGTGCGGTCCAGCTCGCGGATCAGCACCAGGGTGACCAGGAAGCCGGAGAGGACGAAGAACGCGTCGACGCCGAACAGGCCGTTCTGGAACCAGTTGGTGTGGTAGAGCAGGACGGACGCGATGGCCAGGCCGCGCAGTCCGTCCACCGCGTCGAAGCGCACCGACGGCGGCACCGGGTGGCGGGGCTTGGGCGGTTCGGCGGGGATCGCGTACCGGCTGCCGCGGGGGGCCGGGATGCCCCGGGCCTCCCGCATGTCCTGCAGCGTGGGTCCGCTCGCCGTCGAGGGCGCGCCGAGGCTGGGCCCGTCGTACATGAGGTGCAACTCCCCGGATCGATGGGCTACCACGACGTGTCTCGATCAGAGGTTTATATCAAAAGACCTGCTTTGATCGTCCGTCGGCCACCCCCCTGAAGGGCGCTCCGTCGGCGAACCGTCCGTCAGAAGGCCATCGTGTAGACCAGCAGGTCCGCGCCCGGGTACGGCGACCAGTCGCGTTCGGGCGTGCGCCGGAAGCCGAGCCGCTCGTAGATCCGGTGAGCGGCCGTCATGTCGGGGCGGGTGGAGAAGGCCATCCCGGCCAGGCCGAGTTCGCGGCTGCGGGCCACGCAGGCCCGGACCAGCGCCTCGCCGACACCCCGGCCGCGGGCGGCCGCGGCGGTGGCCAGCATCCGGATCTCGCCCTCCTCGGGGGTCGCGATGTCCGCCCACTCCGTGCCGCCCGCGGCGAAGGTCACGCAGCCGACCACCTCGAAGCCGTCGGCCGGGGCGGCCGCGACGAGGAGCTCGGCCTCCCGGGCCCGCCGGGCGGTGTCGCGCAGGAGCCCGACGTACTGGCTGTCGGGCGAGGTGAAGCCCCCGCCGACGAAGGCCTCGACGCTGATCCGGCCGGCGGCTTCGAGGTCCTCTTCCCGGGCGGGGCGGATGACGATGTCCATCCGGCCAGTCTGCCCGAGCCGCCGCGGGCGGGCGGACGCCGGGGCGGACGCCGGGACGCCGGGACGGACGGCGGCGGGGCCACGGGACGGCGGAACGGCGGGACGGACGGCGGCGGGCCGGCACGGGCGGGCGGCGCCGGCTGGGCCCCGTCTCAGCCCGCGGCCAGGTGCCCGGTCTCGTTCCAGTGCGCCGGGCGCAGCCGCCCGCCCTCGGCGCGCCAGAGGCTGGTGGAACAGTTGCGCACCGGCTCCAGCGCGGTCAGCTGCGCCTCGGTGAGCCGGTCCAGCGCGTAGCGGAGCATCAGCACCGTGCAGTCGTGCGCGACCAGCAGGACGGGCCGGCCGGCCTCCTCGGCGCAGAGGTCGCGGAGCAGGCTGCGCACCCGCAGCGCCACGTCCGCCCAGGACTCGCCGCCGGGCGGCCGGTAGTACAGCTCGCCCATCTTGCGCCGTCTGGCGGCCTCCTCCGGGTGCTTGGCCTCGATGGCGGCCTTGGGCAGCATCTCCAGGACGCCCAGCTCGCGGTCGCGCAGCCGCTCGTCGTAGCGGACGGGCAGCGAGACCGGGACGGCGCCCAGCCCGGCGGCCTGGGCGAGCGCGATCCGGGCGGTCTCGGCGGTGCGCACGTACGGCGAGCACCAGACGCTGCGCGGGCGGTCGGCGCTGGGCAGGCCGGCCCACCAGCGGCCGAGGGCCTGGGCCTGCTGCCGGCCGTGCAGCGACAGCGGGATGTCGGCGTCCCGGCAGCTGATCGGCACGCTCAGCGCGCCGGTCGCCTCGGCGAGCTGGAACTCCACGTTGGCGGTGGACTCGCCGTGCCGGGTGGCGATCAGGACGGACGGCAGCACGCTCCCGGGCGCCGCGGAGGGCGGCGCCGTGGCGGGCCCCGCGACGGGCGGCGCCGTGGCGATCGGCGGCGGCGCCGCCACGCCGAGCGGTGCGCCGGGCGCGTGGGTGGACTGGTGCTGGCCGTTGAGAGTGGTGCCGGTTTCTGCCATCGCCGCTGCTCCCCGTGGGTCGATCCGTGGGTCGGTCGGTCGGCCGGCCGGCTGCCGGCTCGTCCGGTGGTACCCGGTGCGTGCGGCCGTTCATACATATGATCGCGCCGCCTCCTCCAGTGTTCACGGAGGAGACGGCGCGATCACAGGGCGCGCGCACGGCCAATCAGTGCGCCGCCACGGGCTCCGGCGCGTTCTTCAGCTCTTCGTCACCGGTTTCGGCGCTGTAGTCGCCGGGGCGGGTCTCGTCCGGGCCCTCCGGCGCCTTGACCGCCTTGAGCACCAGCGTGAGCACGACCGAGACCAGCAGGTTGAGCACGAAGGCGGTCAGCCCGATGTAGCCGAGCTCGCCGATGCCGGGGATCTCGGCCGCGTTGCCGCCGAAGTGCTTGGTGGCGGGGCTGGCGATGTCGTACGCCTCCCAGGTGCCGTAGATCATGCCGACCGCCCAGCCGGCGAACAGCGCCCAGTGGTGGAACCAGCGGGTGAACAGGCCGCCGACGATGGAGACGAAGGTCTGCAGGATCCAGAGGCCGCCGAGCAGCTGCAGGTTGATCGCCGCCTGCTTGTCCATGGTGAGCACGAAGACCAGGGCGCCGACCTTCACCAGCAGCGAGGCGATCTTGGCGACCCGGGTCTCGTCGGCCGGGGTGGCGGCCGGCTTCAGGTACTCCTTGTAGACGTTGCGGGTGAACAGGTTGGCCGCCGCGATCGACATGATCGCGGCCGGCACCAGCGCGCCGATCCCGATCGCCGCGAAGGCGACGCCGGTGAACCAGTCCGGGAACATGTCCTCGAACAGCTGCGGCACCGAGAGCTGGGCGTTGAACTTCTTGTCGCCCTTGCCGATGCCGGCCGCGATCGCCATGAAGCCGAGCAGCGCCAGCAGGCCCAGCATCAGCGAGTAGGCGGGCATGATCGCCATGTTGCGGCGCACCGTGTTGCGGGACTTGGACGCCAGCACGCCGGTCACCGAGTGCGGGTACATGAACAGCGCCATCGCCGAGCCGAGCGCCAGCGTGGCGAACGTCCACTGCTTGTTCTCCGGCACGGTCAGCGAGCCGGCCGCCTTGGGGGCGCTGAACTTCTGGCCCACGGCGTCGAAGATGTGGCCGTAGCCGCCGAGCCGGATCGGGATGTAGATCACCGCGACGATGATCACGATGTAGATCAGGGTGTCCTTGACGAACGCGATCAGCGCCGGGGCCCGCAGCCCGGAGGAGTAGGTGTACGCGGCCAGCACGCCGAAGGCGATGAACAGCGGAAGGTCCTTGACGAACCAGTTGGCGTTCTCGCCGCCGCCGACGCCCAGCACGTCCAGCACCGCCTGGATGCCGACCAGCTGCAGCGCGATGTACGGCATGGTGGCCAGGATCCCGGTCAGCGCCACGACCAGCGAGAGCGGCTTGGAGCCGTAGCGCCCGCGCACGAAGTCGGCCGGGGTGACGTACCCGTGCACCCGGGAGACGGACCAGAGCCGGGGCAGGAAGAGGAACACCAGCGGGTACGCGATGATCGTGTACGGCACCGCGAAGAACCCGGCCGCACCGGTCGCGTACACGGCCGCCGGGACGGCCACGAAGGTGTAGGCGGTGTAGAGGTCGCCGCCGAGCAGGAACCAGGTGACCCAGGTCCCGAAGCTGCGGCCGCCCAGGCCCCACTCGTCCAGGTGCAGGGCGTTGTCGGCCTTGCGCCAGCGCGAGGCGAGGAAGCCCATCACGGTGACCAGGAGGAAGAAGAGCACGAACACCGTCAGGGCGGGCACGTTGACGCCGTTCATCGCGCGCCACCCGCCTTCCGGGCGGCCTTGCGGGCCTTCTCGTCCCGGTTGATCAGCAGGTACGCGGCCACCGTGAACACGGCGGAGACGGGCACCCAGAGCAGCTGGTACCAGTAGAAGAACGGCACCCCGCCCGCGTACGGGTCGGTCTTGTCGTACGAGGACACCCAGAGCATCGCGACGATCGGGACGAGCAGGGCGAGCCCCGCCAGCACCCGCTCCGGCGTCACCGCGGGCACGGGGGCCGGGCCGGGTGGCTCGGGCATGACAGGTTCGGTTTCGACTTCTGACGACATGGATCGGCTCCGCTCCCGAGGAGGGCTCACCCGGTCGGCGCCGCAGCCCCGCGGGGCCGCACGATCCCCCCGAGACCCGCCGAGCAGCACCACTGGTGATCGGCAGTCATAACGGCTGCGAAATCTAGAGCATGAAGTGATCTGTGTCACCGGAAAAGACAGAACTTCCCGATATCCGGACACACGCGAGCCCCGGCGCACGCCTGCGCACGCCGGGGCTCGGAGGGTTTCGGTGGGGTTCGGAGGGCGCTCGGTCTACTCCGGGCGCTTCAGCCGGGTGATGAACTTGTAGCGGTCGCCGCGGTAGATCGAGCGCACCCACTCCACCGGGTTGCCCTCGGCGTCGAAGGAGTGCCGGGAGAGCTGGAGCATCGGCAGGCCGACGTCGGAGCCGAGCAGCCCGGCCTCGCGCGGGGTGGCCAGGGTGGTCTCGATGGTCTCCTCGGCCTCGGCCACGGTGACCCCGTACACCTCGCGCAGGGCCGCGTACAGCGAGTTGTGCTTGGCCAGGTTGCGGCGCAGGGCGGGGAAGCGCTTGGCGGAGAGGTGGGCCACCTCGATCGCCATCGGGTCGCCGTTGGCCAGCCGGAGCCGCTCGATCCGCAGCACGCGGCCGCCGGGCTTGATGTCCAGCAGCGGGGCGAGCCGGTCGTCGGCGGTGATGTAGCCGATCTCGATCAGCCGGGAGGTGGGCTCCAGGCCCTGGGCGCGCATGTCCTCGGTGTAGGAGGTCAGCTGGAGGGCCTGGGCGACCTTGGGCTTGGCGACGAAGGTGCCCTTGCCCTGGATGCGCTCCAGCCGCCCCTCGACCACCAGCTCCTGGAGGGCCTGGCGGACGGTGGTGCGCGAGGTGTCGAACTGGGCGGCCAGCGCCCGCTCCGGCGGGACGGGCGTGCCGGCGGGCTGGGTCTCGGTGAGCTGCAGCAGGTGGCGCTTGAGGCCGTAGTACTTCGGCACCCGCGCGGTCGGGTCCGCACCGGACTGCGTCGGGAGGTTCTTCACCTGGGGGTCGTTGACCTGGGCCGTGCTGCCCCCGTCGCTGCTCATCGGACCTGTCTCCCGCTTCTCGCGCGGCCCTTCGGGGCCCCGCCACATCGTTAACAGCTCACATCGTTGCATGTATGGCTACGGAACGAATACCTCATCACGCGATGAACGATGTGCGGTGTCGGCTTGATAACGGGTGGTCCGGATGGCTCGAACAGCCGTTGACAGGCCCATTGGTCTAGGCCAAGCTCCAGGCATCTGGTCTACACCACTAGGCCGGTCACTACGAATCCCCCCACCCGTTCGCTGGGGTCCGCGGCACCGTTCCTCCCGCTTTCCGCGGGTATGCCGCTGCCACCCGACGGGGGTAACCCAGGCATCCCTCAGGAGGATGGCGTGAAGCGTCAGCTCATCGCGGCGGTCGGCGTCGCAGCAATGGTCGTCGGCCTGGCGGCTTGTGGTTCGGACGCCAAGAAGGACGGCGGCGACGCCAAGGGCGGCTCGTCCTCCGCGGCGGCCAAGAACTACAGCGGCAAGACCCTGACCGTGTGGCTGATGGACGGCTCCGCCCCGAAGGGCTGGACGGACTCCGTCAAGGCCGACTTCGAGACCGCCTACCCGGGCGCCAAGGTCGACTTCCAGATCCAGAAGTGGAACGGCATCGGCGCCAAGGTCACCGCCGCGCTGTCCGAGGGCTCCGTCGACGTCCTGGAGGTCGGCAACACCCAGACCGCGGGCTACGCCGCCACCGGCGGTCTGCTCGACATCACCAAGGACAAGGCCGCCCTGGGCGGTGCCGACTGGGCCGCGAACCAGAACGACTCCGCGATCCTGGAGGGCAAGCAGTACGCCGCCCCGTGGTTCGTCACCAACCGCGTCGTCGCCTACAACAAGGACCTGTGGGCCAAGGCCGGCCTGAGCGCCGCGCCGAAGACGCTGGAGGAGTTCTACGCCGACCTGGAGAAGCTGAAGGCCACGGCGGGCGTCACCGACCCGATCTACATGCCGGGCCAGGAGTGGTACACCTACTTCGGTCTCCTCACCAGCGAGGGCGGCAAGCTGGCCAAGAAGGAGGGCGACAAGTGGGTCGGCGGCCTGTCCTCCCCCGAGGCGCAGAAGGCCTTCGAGACCTACAAGAAGCTGCAGGGCTACTCGGCCACCGGTCCGAAGGACAAGGACGAGGCCACCCCGCAGCAGAAGGACGTCTTCGGCAAGGGTGACATCGGCGCCATCATCGGCCTCGGCTGGGAGCTCCCGAAGGAGGAGGTCCTGCCGGCGAGCAAGATCGGCTTCTTCCCGCTGCCGGGCAAGGCGGCCGACAAGTCCTCCGGCGTCTTCCTCGGCGGCTCGAACCTGGCCATCGCCCAGGCCAGCAAGAACACCGACATGGCCAAGGACTTCCTGAAGATCGCCCTCAACGACAAGAACGAGGGTCTGGTCGCGGCCGCGGGCAACGTCCCGAACAAGGCCGCGCTGAACAGCCAGGTCACCGGCGACTTCGCCAAGGCCGCCCTGCCGGCCTCGGCCAACGGCGCGATCACCCCGAACACCCCGAACTGGGCGAACGTGGAGAACGAGCCGAACCCGATCAAGGAGTTCCTGACCGGCGCCCTGACGGGTGACTACGCGGCCGCCGCCAAGAAGGCCGACGACGAGATCGCGAAGCGTCTCAACCAGAAGCAGTAAGCAGTCGAGCGGCGTCGGTCAGGTTGTCAGGAAGAGAGAACGATGGCTGTGCATTCGGAGCGGGTGCGGACGCAGTCCCCGGATTCAGGGAAGGCTGCTGTGGCCGGTACGGAGGAGGGTGACGTCCTCGTCGCCCGAGCCACCCCGAAGAAGAGCGGCAGACCGGTCGGGGCGCGCGCCGCGCGCGTGAGCCCGACGCCGTACCTGCTGCTGTTGCCGGCCATCGCGGCGACCCTGGTCCTGCTCGGCTGGCCGCTGCTCAAGACCGTCCTGGTGTCGTTCCAGAACCTCAACAAGCGTCAGCTGATCCAGCACCTGACCGAGTGGAACGGCCTGGAGAACTACACCGACCAGCTGACCAACGCGGAGTTCTGGTCGGTCACCGGCCGCACGGTGGCGTTCACCGCCGTCAACGTCGTCCTGATCATGTTCTTCGGCACCCTCGTCGGCCTGCTGCTCGACCGGCTCGGCAAGCGGATGCGGCTCGCGCTCTCGATCTCGCTGATCCTGGCCTGGGCGATGCCGGTGGTCGCCGCGACCACCGTCTACCAGTGGCTGTTCGACCAGAACTTCGGTGTCGTCAACTGGTTCCTGGACAGGCTGGGCTGGCACGGCATGGCCCACTACAACTGGACCGAGGGCCAGTACTCGACCTTCTTCGTGATCGTCCTGCTGATCGTCTGGGGCTCGATCCCGTTCGTGGCGTTCAACATGTACGCGGGCCTGACCACCATCCCGAAGGAGCTCTACGAGGCGGCCCGGATGGACGGCGCCGGAGCGTTCAAGATCTTCGGCGCGGTGATCTACCCGATCATGAAGCCGTTCTTCCTGGCCACGACCTTCCTGGAGGTCATCTGGGTCTTCAAGGCCTTCACCCAGGTCTACCTGATCAACAAGGGCGGCCCCGACGGGCTCACCCGGACCCTGCCCGTCCACGCCTTCCTCGAAGGCTTCGGCTCCCAGCGCTTCGGCGTCGGCTCCGCGATCGCGGTACTCACCATCCTGATGCTGGCTGCGCTGATGGCGTACTACTTCCGCATCATTCTGAAGCAGGAGGACGAGCTGTGAGGCGCTCGCTCATCGGACGCACCTGGCCGAACGTGATCGCGGTCGTCCTCTTCGTCTTCTTCATCTTCCCCGTCTACTGGATGTTCGCGACCGCCTTCAAGCGGGACAACGACATCATCAGCCGGACCCCGGTCTTCGTCCCGCTGGACGCGACCCTGGAGCACTTCCAGAAGGCCGTCGACGCCCCGCACTTCTGGACGTACGTCACCAACAGCCTGGTCGTCACCGTCGGCGCGGTGCTCGGCTCGCTGGTGATCGCCACGCTGGCCTCCTTCGCGATCGCGCGGATGCGCTTCCGCGGCCGCAAGAGCTTCGTGCTGGTCGTGATGGCGGCCCAGATGGCGCCCTGGGAGGTCATGATCATCGCGGCGTACCTGCTGGTCCGCGACAACGACATGCTCAACAGCCTGGTCCCGCTGACCGCGCTCTACCTGATGATGGTGCTGCCCTTCACGATCTGGACGCTGCGCGGCTTCATCGCCGCCGTGCCCAAGGAGCTGGAGGAGTCGGCGATGGTGGACGGCTGCACCCGCACCCAGGCCTTCCTGAAGGTGATCTTCCCGCTGCTCGCGCCCGGTCTGATGTCGACCTCGCTGTTCGGGTTCATCACCGCGTGGAACGAGTTCCCGCTGGTGAACATCCTGAACAAGAAGGAGGAGTTCCAGACCCTCCCGCTCTGGCTCTCCTCGTTCCAGACCAACTTCGGCACCGACTGGGGCGCCACCATGGCCGCCTCCACCCTCTTCGCGGTCCCGATCCTGATCCTCTTCGTCTTCCTGCAGCGCAAGGCCGTGGGCGGACTGACCGACGGCGCCGTGAAGGGCTGACCCCACGTGAGCATCCTCATCCCCACCCTGCCCGCCAGTGACCAGCTGCACCGCGACGCGCTGACCGTCCTCCAGCCCGGCTTCGTCGGCACCGAGCCGCCGGAGTGGGTCCGCCGCCACCTGGCGGCCGGGCTCGGCTCGGTCGCGCTGTTCGACCGCAACGTCACCGACCTGGAGCAGCTCGCCGCGCTCACCGGGGCGCTGCGCGAGGAGAACCCGGACCTGCTGATCGCGATCGACGAGGAGAGCGGCGACGTCACCCGCCTGGAGGCCGGCTCCGGCTCCTCCTGGCCGGGCAACTTCGCCCTCGGCGCGATCGACGACCCGGCGCTGACCCGCGACGTCGCCCGCGAGCTCGGCCGGGCGCTGGCCGCGGCCGGCGTCAACTACAACTGGGCGCCCACCGCGGACGTCAACTCCAACCCGCGCAACCCGGTGATCGGCGTCCGCTCGTTCGGGGCCGACCCGGAGCTGTGCGCCCGGCACACCGCCGCCTGGGTGGAGGGCCTGCAGTCGGCCGGCGTGGCCGCCTGCTCGAAGCACTTCCCCGGCCACGGCGACACCGCCGTCGACTCGCACCACGGCCTGCCGGTGATCGACGTCGACCTGGACGTGCTGCGCGCCCGCGACCTGGTCCCGTTCGAGGCGGCCATCGCCGCCGGGACCAAGGCCGTGATGACCGCCCACATCATGATCCCGGCGCTCGACCCGAAGCTGCCGGCCACGCTCAGCCCGCGGGTGCTGCGCGACCTGCTGCGGGCCGCGCCGGCCGACGGCGGTCTCGGCTACCAGGGCCTGATCGTCAGCGACGCGATCGAGATGGGCGCCATCGCCGACACCTTCGGCATGGGCGAGGGCACCGTGCTGGCCCTGGCGGCCGGTGCGGACGCGATCTGCGTCGGCGGCGGCCTGGCCGACGAGGAGACCGTCCTGATGCTGCGCGACGCCATCGTGGCGGGCGTGCGGTCCGGGAAGCTGCCGGAGGAGCGGCTGGCCGACGCCGCCGGCCGGGTGCGCGCGCTCGGCAGCTGGGGCCGGATCGCGGCCCAGGGGGAGCGGCTGGAGCCGGACCTGGCGGTCGGCCTGCGGGCCGCCCGCCGGGCGCTGCGGGTGGTCCGGGCGCCGGGCCGCGAGGTGCTGCCGGTGACCGAGCGGCCGTACGTGGCCTCGTTCTCGGACGAGCCCAACATCGCCGTGGGCGACGTGACCCCGTGGGGCGTGGGCGGCATGCTGGCCGACCGCTTCCCCGGCACCCGCACCCGCGAGGTGGGCCCGCAGGAGGCCTCGCCGGAGCGGCTGGACGCGCTGGTGGCCGAGGTGCTGGCCGGCGCCGAGGGCCGCCGCCTGGTGCTGGTGGTCCGGGACGCCCACCGGCACGAGTGGATGTCGGCCGCGCTGGCCCGCCTGGTGGCGGCCCGGCCGGACGCCGCGGTGGTCGAGATGGGGCTGCCGCAGTCCGAGCCGGTCGGCGCGCTGCACATCGCCACCCACGGCGCCGCCCGGGTCTGCGGCCTGGCGGCCGTGGAGGTGCTCACCGGGCAGCCGGGAGCGATCGGCTGAGGTCCGTCAGGACCGTGACCCGGGGTGCCGGGAGGCACCCGGGAACGGGCCCGTCATGCGCATGTCGCATGACGGGCCCGTTCCGTTTCCCCGCCCCTCGCCCCCGTGTTGACCTGCGGGGACGCCGGGTGGCGGGGGTCCCTCAAATCCGTCTTAAGACAGCCTTAAGTCCTACTTAGGGTGATGGCGCCGCGACTGATCGCCACGCGGTACAACAGGTCTGCAACGGCCTTTGCGGCCGGGCCATTTGGCGTTGACACCACCAGTGGTCTAGGCCAGGCTCCAGTCCATCCGGTTCGAACTTCAACCTCGCCGGATGTGGTATCGGCCCTTCCCGAAGCACATCGCCGCCCCTTCATGGAGACGACTCCCCGACGGGTGCCAGCACGTTGCCGGCGGGCATCCAGGCTCTAACACCCTCGGAGGATGGCGTGAAGAAGCGTCAGCTCATGGCGACGACCGCGATCGTGGCGCTGGCCGCCGGACTGACGGCCTGTTCCCCGGGCGGCTCGCCGTCCACGGACGGCAAGGGCGGCCCGGCCGACCCGAAGTCGGCGACCGGGACGGTCACGGTCTGGCTGATGGAGGACGCCCAGAAGAACTGGCCGGACCTCGTCCAGCGGGTCAACGACGAGTTCGCCCACAAGTACCCGAACGTCACCCTGCGGCTCTCCTACCAGGGTTGGGCCGACAAGGTCACCCGGCTGGACAAGGCGATCGCCGAGGGCAACGCCCCGGACGTCGTGGAGCTCGGCAACACCGAGACCATGAAGTACGTGCTGTCCGGCGCGCTGGCCCCGGTGGAGCGCAGCAGCTTCGACAACGCCGACAGCTGGATCAAGGCGCTCGCCAACACCTGCACCTACCAGGACAAGCTCTGGTGCGTGCCGTACTACGCGGGCGCCCGGGTGGCCGTCTACAACTCGGCGGCCTTCCAGGCGGCCACCGGCAGCGCGGACTTCCCCAGGACCGAGGACGAGCTGCGCTCGGCGCTGGACCGGGTGGCCGACAAGAACAAGGCCGACAAGACCTACTCCGCGCTCTACCTGCCCGGCCCGTACTGGTACGCCGCGATGAGCTACGTCTCGGCGTACGGCGGCGCCATCGCCCGCTTCGACGGCAGCGGCAACTGGCACGGCACGCTCAGCGACCCCAAGTCCGTGCAGGGCATCAGCCACTTCGTCGAGCTGGTCCGCAAGTACAACAAGGGCGACCTGGCGGTGAACGAGCTGAACCAGTACGAGGCGATGGCGCGCGGGCACGCCGCCGCCTTCTACGGCAACGGCTACGAGGCGGCCAGCGTGGTCGCGCCGGTCACCGGTGACCCGAACCTCAAGGACGCCGTCAAGGTGGCCACCATGCCCGGCCCGGGCGGCAAGCCGCTGCCGACCTTCATCGGCGGCTCGGACCTCGCCGTCACCGCCAAGTCGCAGTCGGCCGCGCTGGCCGCCGACTGGATCCGGATGTTCACCAGCACCAAGTCCCAGCAGGCGCTGGCCGACAAGGACATCCTGCCGAACAACCTGACCCAGCTGAACCCGCTGAAGAGCAAGCCGGCCACGGCCGCCGCGGCCAACGCGGTGCCGGACGCCTGGTTCACGCCGCTGGCGCCGGGCTGGGGCGCGATCGAGAAGCAGAAGATCCTGCCGGACATGCTGACCGCCATCCTCAAGAACAACAAGCCGGTGGACCAGGCCGCCAAGGAGGCGGACGCCGCGATCGACCAGCTGATCAACAAGGCGGGCTGACACCCGCCCGGCGCGCGCGGGCGACCGCCCCCGGGGACGGCGATGTGCTCCCCGGGGGCGGCCCCCGTAGGATTGCCGCAGGAATCACCGCAGCGAGTGTGCGGACTCGCCGCCGTAGAGGTCCCCGCCGGGCATCCCCGCCCGTGTGGGGTAGAACCATCTCATCGGAGGCACACCCAGATGTCCGACACGCAGACTGTCCCCGTCCCCGGCCGGATCATGGCGGCGGAGATGGCCGAGCAGCCGGCCGTCCTCCAGCGCATCCTCGACGAGGGCGCCCCGAAGATCTTCGAGATCGCGGCCGAGATCGCCGCCCGCAACCCGCGCTTCGTCCTGCTCACCGCGCGCGGCACGTCCGACAACGCGGCGCTCTACGCCAAGTACCTGATCGAGATCCTGCTCGGCAAGCCGGCCGGCCTGACCTCGATGTCGACCACCACCGCGTACGGCGCCAAGCCGGACCTCACCGACGTGCTGGTGATCACCGTCAGCCAGTCCGGCGGCTCGCCGGACCTGGTGGCCTCCACCAAGGCCGCCCGCGAGGCCGGTGCCATCACCCTGGCGGTCACCAACAACGCCGCCTCGCCGCTGGCCGAGGTCTCCGAGTTCCACATCGACGTGCTGGCCGGCCCGGAGAAGGCGCTGCCCGCCACCAAGACCTACACCGCCGAGCTGCTGGCGCTCTACCTGCTGGTGGAGGGCCTGCGCGGAGGTGACGGCTCGGCCGCCAAGGAGCTGCCCTCGCTGGCCGCCGGCATCCTGGCCCGCCAGGGCGAGGTGAAGGCCCTGGCCGAGCGCTACCGCTTCGCCCAGCGCCTGGTCATCACCTCGCGCGGCTACGGCTACCCGACCGCCCGCGAGGCGGCGCTGAAGCTGATGGAGACCACCTACATCCCGGCCTCCCCGTTCTCCGGCGCCGACCTGCTGCACGGTCCGCTGGCCATGGTCGACAACGTCTCCCCGGTCATCGCGATCGTTCCGGACGGCAAGGGCGGAGAGGCCCTGCAGCCGGTGCTGGACCGCCTGCGCGGCCGCGGCGCGGACCTGGTGGTGATCGGCCAGCAGGCGCAGGTCGACGCCGCCTCGGCGGGCTTCGCGCTGCCGGCCGGGGTGCCCGAGGAGGTCCAGACCATTCTGGAGATCCTGCCGCTGCAGCAGCTGGCCTACGAGGTCACCATCGCCCGCGGCCAGGACCCGGACGCCCCGCGCGCCCTGGCGAAGGTCACCGAGACCCACTGACGCCCCCGGCGAGCGGGCGAGCAGCGACCGGAACGCCGAACCCCGTCCACAGGCTGTGGACGGGGTTCGGCGTTCCCGTGAGCGGCGGAACGCGGCTTCGCGCACCCGGAAAGCACTACGGGCCACGGCGCCGACACGGGACCCTCAACCCGTGCGGCACCGCAGCCCGGAGCTGTCGTCGGGCGCCGGGGACGACCGAGGACTGTGCGGGGTCCTCGCTCGACGGCGTCCGACCGAGGAGGGGCCTCGCGCGGGTCAGGGCAGTTGCGCGGAGGGCCTCTCCTTGGTGCCCTTCCATTGTGGACTAGACCAATCTGGCTTGTCCAGGTCTCCCCGGAAATTGGTCTAAACAACCTCGGGGCAGGGCCCGCGGCACTCCGGAGGGCCGGCGCGGGGGACCAGTGCGGGCGGTCGGTGCGGTCGGTGCGGCCGGTGCGGGCGGTCGGCGCGGGCGGGTGCGACAGGCCGCTCCGGCGACCCTGGAGCTACCCTCGCCATGTGCCCTCGCTGAACGAACTCGTCCGCCGCCACACCACCCTGACCGGTGCCGATGTGGAGTGGCTCCACATGCTGGTCTCGGAGTGGCAGCTGCTCTCCGACCTCTCCTTCGCCGACCTGGTCCTGTGGATCCCGACCTGGGACGGCATCCGGTACGTCTCGGTGGCCCAGATGCGCCCGAACACCGGCCCCACCTCGTACCAGGACGACATGGTCGGCCACCTCGTCCCGCGCGGCCGCCGCCCGCTGCTGGACGCCGCCTTCGACGAGGGGCGGATCGTGCGCGAGGGCGACCCGGAGTGGCGCGAGGAGGTGCCCGTCCGGGTCGAGTCGATCCCCGTGCGGCGCGAGGGCAAGGTGCTCGGCGTGATCGCCCGCAACACCAACCTGCTGACCGTCCGCACCCCCAGCCGGCTGGAGCTCACCTACCTGCAGAGCGCCTCCGACCTGGCCCAGATGATCGCCGCCGGCGCCTTCCCGTACCCCGGCGTCGAGCAGACCGACATGGACGCCGCGCCCCGGGTCGGCGACGGTCTGATCCGCCTGGACGCCGACGGCATCGTCACCTACGCCAGCCCCAACGCGCTCTCCGCCTACCACCGGCTCGGCCTCACCACCGACCTGGTCGGCAGCCACCTCGGCCGCGCCACCGCCGAGCTCGTCCCGCCGTCCCGGGCGGCCGTGCACGAGGCGCTGGTGAAGCTGGCGAGCGGTTGGGCGCCCCGGCAGACCGAGGTGGAGGCCCAGGGCGGAGTCGTCACCCTGCGGGCCATCCCGCTCAAGCCCAAGGGCACCCTGACCGGCTCGCTGGTGCTCTGCCGCGACGTCACGGAGCTGCGCCGGCGCGACCGCGAGCTGATGACGAAGGACGCGACCATCCGGGAGATCCACCACCGGGTGAAGAACAACCTGCAGACGGTGGCCGCGCTGCTGCGGCTGCAGTCCCGCCGGATGGAGTCGGAGGCCGGCCGGGCCGCGCTGGACGAGGCGGTCCGCCGGGTCGGCTCGATCGCGATCGTGCACGAGACGCTCTCGCAGGCGCTGGACGAGCAGGTCGCCTTCGACGAGATCGCCGACCGGGTGCTGGCGATGGTGATGGAGCTGTCCCAGGACGGCCGGGTGGCGACCCGCCGCACCGGCAGCTTCGGCATCCTCTCCGCGGAGGTGGCCACGCCGCTGTCGATGGTCCTGACCGAGCTGCTGCAGAACGCCCTGGAGCACGCCTTCGGGCCGACCGCCTCCGGCAACCTGGAGGTCTCCGCGCTGCGCGGCCGGGCGCCGGCCACCGGCATGGGATGGTCGGACAGCTGGAACGGCGGTGCCAAGCCGGAGGAGTACCTGCTGATCACCGTGCAGGACGACGGCAAGGGGATGCCGGAGGGCTTCGACCCGCAGCAGGCGGGCAACCTCGGGCTGCAGATCGTCCGCACCCTGGCCACCGGCGAGCTGGGCGGCACCTTCGACATGGTGGCCGGCCCGAACGGCGGGACCAAGGTCGTCCTGGAGATCCCGGTGCGCTGAAGGGGGCCGGTGCGGTGAGGTGCGCCGAGCAGTGGGAGGGGTGGGGGGGCCGCGGGCCCCCCGCCCGCCGCCCCCCCCCCCCCCCCCGGCGGGGTACACCCCGCGCACCGGGGGCG